>JAOTYS010000395.1 GCA_029861795.1 Gammaproteobacteria bacterium
GCACGGTCTTCGGTACATTGAAGCAAGATATCTCGGTTGTAGCTAAGCGCGAGACCGGCGTGGGCATCGGCATAGTCCGGTTGGATAGCTATTGCATTGTTGAACATTTCACGTGCCTTCGCGTTGCCCTCCGGCGTGTATTCGCGAATCATCGACATGCCGCGTAGACAAAAATCCCACGCGTTCAGGTCTTCTGAGTGTTTGGCGGTCGAACGTTTGAATTCGGCCTTGTCGAGTTCCGGAGCGATAGTCGCGGCAATGTGTTGGGTGATTTCATCCTGCACTTCGAATATATCGACGAGTTCACGGTCATATCTTTCGGCCCAGATGTGGTGCCCACTTGCACCGTCAATGAGCTGGGCCGTAATGCGTACGCGATTGCCGCCGCCTTTGCGAACGCTGCCTTCAACCAAGTAACGTGCGCCCAGTTCCTGTGCCGCCTGCTTGACGTCGACGAATCTGTCCTTATAGGTAAAAGTCGAATTGCGCGCAATTACGGAAAATGAGTGCCAGTGGGTAAGTGCGGTGATGATGTCCTCTGTCATGCCGTCGGAAAAATACTCTTGCTCTGCGTCGCCACTCATGTTGGCGAAGGGCAGCACTGCAATAGAAGGGCTATCGGACAGTGCTGACTCTCTAGGATTCCTTGTGGGTGCTTCTAGCGGACAGACCGCATCCCCCACCCCCCAGGCTCGCACGCTTTTGTCAATATTCTTCAGTGTCTGATTACCCAAATCTTGGAAAGGCACGTCAAGTTTTGCTGACACATTCTGGTACACCATATCTGAAACACAAATACCCCCAGGCTCAGCCAGTCCTTCCAAGCGCGCTGCAACATTAACACCGTCGCCGTAAATATCATTTCCCTCGACGATGATATCGCCAATGTTGATGCCGATGCGCAACAACATCTTCCTCTCGTTTGGCACATCTGAGTTACGGTCGATGAGCTCCTGCTGAATCTCGACGGCGCATAGCACGGCTTCAACGGCACTGGGGAATTCGGCCAGAAGACCATCTCCCATCAGCTTGGCGATGCGACCCTCATGCTCGGCAATCTTGGGCTCGATCAGCTCTTCACGGTGATCGCGGAGAACGTCCAAAGTGCCCGCCTCGTCATCACCCATGAGACGGCTGTAGCCGACCACGTCGGCGGCCATGATTGCAGTCAGTTTGCGGTGGGTACGTTTTGTCACGTCTAAGATCCCCTCTAAGGGCTGCCACAACCAAGGGTACAACCGAGGTCGCGTAGGAGTCTATAAACGGCTCTTTACGGTTCGGCTACGCTTTGGGCCAGCTCACGCCATCCATGTCAAATTTATCTAGACTCTCCGCGACTAGATTGGACAATCCATTTTCAGAGGAATGTGCGTATGTTGGGGATAGACATTCACGGATGGTTGTTAAAGTCGTGTTCGTAGTGGCCAAAGTAGTAAAGAAGCAGAGGCTTTTGGCAACGCCAGAACGATCGCTTAGGTTTACGAGGGTCGTCGCTTCACTCGGTGTAAAACAATACCGATCACAATAAAGCCAAGCCCAAGCGGAGACAGAATTGATCCCAATTCAAAATAAGATTGGCGTGTCCTGGTTCGGGCCTCGATGATCTCCGAATAGCTCACATACACTTCCCTTGTGACCGAGCTGTCCTCATCGCTCCGCTTGAACGGATTGCGTTCCCTCATCTGGTAGATAAGTATCGGTTGGCCCGAATCGATTTCATTCGGGTCGACCCATAGATCTAGCGCCACCCCAACGGTATCGCGAACAGCGATAAATTTTGGCCACCCGCTCGGGTAGCGAAACTCCCCATCGATTCCAACAAGCTTGAAGTAGACGGACTCGATCGGCATTTTGAACAGACTCTGCCTGCCCGAGATATCATCGCGGATGGTGAGGGACTCGATTTCTCCACTGTACATCTTGAGCTCGCTCTCTGCCGGGATTTCCTTTGGCCAGGTAAATACAACCAACACTAGACCAAGGCAAAGCGCGCCGGTCCCTATGAAGTACAGCGGCCAGACGGGGATACGATTGAGGCTCACAAGCCTAAACGGGACACATATACTTTTAGCAAGTTGATCAGGGCCGTCCCGGAGCTATCGGCTCTGATTCGCGTCTTCTTGAATAGCTAGTCGGACTTCTCGTAGGTTCCAACAAGCTCTGTTTGCGCGATAACGTGCCCGCTCATCGCAGTTTCGATCTGTGCCTTGGTGGGCTTATTCATTCCTTGAAGAACAGTATCCAAAGCATACAACTTGTGGAAATATCGGTGACGACCGATCGGTGGGCATGGGCCGCCGTAACCAGTTCTTTTCCAGTCATTCAGACCCTCTTCGGTACCAGCAGGAAGATCTTTCGAAGTGGCGCCCTCGGGTAAGCCGACCGCATCCGGCAGTATGTTGTATAGGACCCAATGCACCCATGTCATCTTGGGGGCGTTTGGATCCGGCGCATCCGGATCATCGACAATGAGCACCAGACTGCGCGCGTCTGCGGGCACGCCCTCCCATTCTAACGACGGTGCGATATCTTCCCCTTCGCAAGTGTACTTTGCTGGGATATTGCCGCCATTCGTGAAGGCGGTGGATACAAGTGTCAGCGCCATCTTCTTCTCCGCATGTAGCCAGTTGGTCGCCATCGGAACAGCAAATCCAAGTAGCAGCATTGCCACACACAGAAAACTAGATCTGCTGCTGGATGTCCGATGGGCTGTTTTTTTCAATGAGTGATTTACGATCGATGTGGGGTCCAATCAATTCATAACATGATGGGATAACCTTACCTATTGACAATCAGCGACACAAGGCGCGCCTGGTGCTCGTTGAAAAGTTCTTCGTGGGAAACTCACAGGGGAGTGGTCTGATGTGTAACGCGAGTGACCAGTTTGTACCCGCTCGAACTAGATTCCCACTTCGGCAACTGCTCGGTAATTGCTCCTGCATTACCCTACCACGATACATCCGTGTATCTATCCCTGCGTTGCTCTACCTCCTGCGTCCATGCAGTCGTTCGCGGGAATGACGCCTACAACTCTAAAAGGTTAGTTCCCGGAGCTTCTGGACACTGGGAAATGGACTGTGACCGACTGCTGTCCCACTGAAGGTTGGTCATTCCCGCCCCCGATCGGAGCCTGTCCTCGCGAAAGCAGGGATCGAGGGCATGCTCCAACGGGAATCTAGAAATAGCGCAGCTTTGAGCTACGCGGCGTTCGAATAAATCACACCCTGCTCGTCCAACTGGACAAAGCGGGCAGACTCAACCGGCTCTTGGGTTTCCCTGTCGACGAAAGATGCAAATTGATACGGGTCGTAGTACATGCCTCGCCCCGGCATATGCTCCAGGTCACGGTGCTCACTGGGGTGGACGAAGTCCATTAAGTGCCCGATGGCAAAGGCATGTACATTGCGGCGTTGATCGCGCAGCATGCGTTCCCGCCCCGACTCGCGCACCCGGAACTCCACATCGATCAGTCGCACCTGCTTGGCCGAGGCCTCGAGCCGCCCATTCTGAATAATGTTGTAGCAGCCGTGTTTCCAGTTCTTGAAAACACGCACTGGCTTGTCGTGGTCGATCACTTCTTATAATCCCCCACACAAAAGGCGCGCATTATATGCTGCGCCGCACAAAAGGCAAGAAAAACTTGGCGAACTCACCTATTCGAGGTCATCACCCGTTAACGGCTGCCGACGATTTGCCTACCAAGTGTAGTAGATATCTCGCCCCTTGCTTTTGGAGTACCCGGCCGGGCCTTCTCCGGTGCATTTATCCATCGGCGGCTAGCGCTGTCGTTGCTATCCCTCCCACAGCCTGAATAGAGAGATGTGGTAGACTGGTATTTCACCAAACCAGCCCGAGTTATCTCAACGGAGCGGGAAAGGCATTTCCCTGGAACCAGGTGGAGGCTGGAGGATGCAAAGTGACTCTTCGAACGCGCTTTTAAGTTGTAGTCGGTCGCGCCGATCGACAGCATCCCTCTTTTGCTTTTCCGTCAACAACCTCTGCTGGAGGTGTCTATGGATACACAACGATTCCATACCTGGAGCCGACGTAATTTTCTGCGCGGGCTAACCGTTGCTGGCGGTGCCGGACTCCTTGGTCTACAGCCTTCGCGAGCTGCGGTCGAATCGCCGCCCGAGACCACCACCATTACCATCGTCTTTGACCCGGATATTCCGATTCTCTGCTATGGACCACAATACGTGGCCACTGAGTTGCTGCGCCTCGAAGGCTTCACCGACATCCGCTACATTCCTTACGATGAGGAGGCATCCGATGCCAAACATGTGGCCTCAGGGCTGGCCGACATAAGCACGGTTTGGGCGGGAGACTTTGTAACCCAGGCTGACCGCCGGAGTTCCATTGTGGCGTTGAGCGGGATGCATATCGGATGCACTGAAATCTTTGCCAGTGACCGCGTGCAATCGTTTCAAGACCTGAGGGGAAAAAAACTCGCCCTGTGGGGGGGGGGGGGGGGGGTC
>JAOTYS010000049.1 GCA_029861795.1 Gammaproteobacteria bacterium
TGAAGCCTTGAGTTTCGTGACGGACTAACCATCGCCGCGCATTGAATCATCGCAACTCAATCGAAGCGCGACTCGCAATGCGTCGCTCAGAATGACGAGGTCTCCCGTATAACGATCAAGCGTCGAGCGGATGATGTGGATCTCCTCGCCACGATCATGAGGTCTTACCCAGTTCGCACGAAAGAGACAGTCGAACTAGATGGTTTCCAATGCGGGATGTTCTGCTGACGGGCCGTTGCCGAGGCAAACGATGGTCCGGGGTTCGCCCAGATGTTTTCGCAACTCCGCAATGGTGTCGATTCGGCCAATACGGCCCTCTATAGAGCCATTACCACCGACTGCACAGCCAGAGTAGACCGTGACGTCGACGACAGAGCGTCTATACTTTTCTAACCACAGGCGCTGAATTTGAGGCACTGCTAGAGACGCTTGTATGAGGAGCCGATAAACCCTCGTTGGTGACCCCGAAACCCTCAATAAGTATGGCCTGCGAGGATGACGTATGAACACAGTGGTAGAAATCAATCCTGGCTCTGATGCGCTAGAAATTCCCAAAATAAATCTGCTGCACTCTTTGCGCTTCCGGATTTTGGCAATCGTGGCCGGCTTCGTCCTGCTGATCACGGTAGCCTTTACTGCTTACACGATCGAGCAATTCGGTGAATCGACTGAATTGAGCATCTTGCACGAAGGACTGCTGTTGTCGGACACGATCGAATCCAGTATCGGAGAATTGGCGGGCCGAGACGACATTCGTGGTATCCAAGCTTATCTTGACCGTTTAGCAGTAACCCGACAGACGAATGACATCGAGATAAATGTGCTGTTTCTGCGCGAAGACTACTCCGATATCGTCGCCAGCAATAACGCAGATAACCTTGAGGCGGCCGATCACGAGGAACATTTGGAAATCTTGGATGTGCTGAAAACAGGCAAACCGTCGATTTTCATCGATACAGAATATGGGGACGTTGATGCGGATGACAACCTCGCTGCTCGTGATGACCCCAGTCACCCGGACTATTACTTTCCGACCGGATATCGTTTCATCAGTATCACAACGCCATTAATTTCGAAAGGTCGCGGTGTAGGAAGTGTCAACACTAAGTTATCGCTACGCTATCTTGATCAAAAATTGGCGGTCGTATACCGGAATATTGGTATTGTGCTGTGCGCCGGCTTGGTATTACTGATTGGTGGCATGGTTACCTATCTCAAGAGCACTTTGTTTAACCCGCTATGGAATGTCGCCCAGCACATCCAACGCTTTGGCATCGGGGCGCTTAGAGAGAAACTGAATCCCGGCAATCGACACGATGAGATCGGGGTGCTCGTCACAGAATTCAACAACATGGTCGAACGCATTACCAAAGCGGAATCGCTCAATAGGCAATATCAGAAGAATTTGCAGCAATTGGTCATGGAGCGTACAAGCGAGTTAGCAGCGACTCAAGAGGCGACCATACAGTCTATGGCTTTGCTAGCAGAATATCGCGACCCAGAGACCGGAGGACATATCCAGCGCACTCAAAATTATGTAAAGACGCTCGCTGAGGAATTACGTGGACACCCTAAGTTCCGAGATTATTTCGATGAGGAAACCATTGAATTGCTTTACAAATCGGCTCCACTGCACGATATCGGTAAAGTCGGTATTGCTGACAGGATACTCTTGAAACCAGGAAAGCTTACCGATGAAGAATTCGAAGAAATGAAAAAACACACCACTTTCGGACGCGATGCCATTGCAGCTGCAGAAGAAAAATTAGGATCAAACTCCTTTCTTCGCTTCGCAAAGGAAATCGCCTATTCGCATCAAGAAAAATGGGACGGCACGGGGTATCCACAGAATCTGAAAGGTGACGAAATTCCGGTATCCGGGCGGTTAATGGCCGTTGCCGATGTGTATGACGCGTTGATCAGCAGACGCTGTTACAAACCGCCGTTTACGCATGATGTGGCGGTGGACATGATTAGTCAGGGAAAAGGTAGTCATTTCGATCCGGATATGGTGGACACGTTTCTAAAGCTCTCGGAGACCTTCCGGGATATCGCGATTAAGTATGCCGATTCTGATGAGGAGCGCGAAGCAGTGCTACGACCGCAAGCTTTGGCAAGTTAGTAGATAATCCCCGTCTGTCGTTGCCGATTGTGTTGTTGGTGCTGTCGGCCACATAGTATTCGGCTTAACTCCTTTCGAATAAATTGCCTCGTGGTGTTGTTGCGCTGAGCACTAATGTGATCGTTCGTCGCCATCTCACTTGCGAGTACCGTCAGACCGGCGGATGGCTACGGTGAGCCGCGGGTCTCAACGCGACGGCCATGAGTATCCAACCGATCAAAGCGTAGGCGGCGGCGATAACGCAGATGCTCTCCACCGAGAAACCTTCGTCCATCAAACGCCCCATGATCACTGGCCCGAGGGCGCTGCCCAGCACTCCGATGGCGGCTACCATGCTCTTGACCGACCCGATGTAGGCGACGCCATAGATCTCCGCCCATAGCGAAGTCATGACGGTGTATGAAAGACCGGTGTTCACGCCTATCAGCGCGAGATACACCGGGACGATCCAATGTGTTTGAAAAGCAGCAAGCGCCAGCATCGCGAGAATGAGTGGCGGAATGACGCCGTAGACCATTCGCACCGCCCTGAACCGATCGATCAGCGGGCCCGACAGGAGCGCTATTGTGATGGCGACCAATGCGTACACCGCGTAGTTGCCGGTGATCCAGGTATGGGACCAGCCTTTGAAGTCGGCGACGGTCAGGTGATGGAAGAACATTGCGGTGCCGATCATGGGGGGGGCGAGTAATCCCGGAAGGAGAAGATAGAAGCGGCTGTCACGAAGCACTTGCGCTTGGGTCCAGGATTGAATGACCGCCTGATGATCGCCCGCCTGGCGAGTGAGTCGTTGAAGATGCTGCCGATGCCGTTCGTCGTGCCCCGCCAGCAACCAACGAACCAACGGAATCAGAACGACCGCGACTAGAATCGCACAGGCAACGTAAGACCACCGCCACCCAACCAAGGCGATCAAGAAAACGGCGCCGACCGGCAGCAGCGCTTCGCCACAGGAAAATCCCATGGTGGCGATGGCGAGCGCGCGGCCCCGCCCCTCCTCGAAGTAGCGGGCCATGCTGCTCATCGCGGTGTGACTCATGAGACCTTGCCCGGATTGGCGCAGGAGAAAAATGGCGGCGATGAGCATCAGTGGGCCGTTTACCAGAGCAGTGAACAAACCAGCGAAGATCATCAACGCGCAGACCAGGGTGGTGTACAGCCTGAGGTCCATTTGATCGATCTTTCGACCGGTGAAAGGCAAGAGCAGGGCGCTCGCCAGAGTTCCTATCAAATAGATGAATCCCCAAGAGGTGTGGCTCAACCCAAACTCAGAACGCAGCGCCGGCCCGAAGAGTCCGATGAAAAACGTCTGCCCGAAACTTGACGCGAACCCCATGGTGAATCCGAACGCGACGAATCGACG
Organism: Gammaproteobacteria bacterium; assembly: GCA_029861795.1. The sequence continues at coordinate 3,486 of JAOTYS010000049.1, forward strand.
ATTGTCGGCGATGAATCTGAAATAAGCGGCTAGCGGCATTGGCGGCGAGTAAGAGCCAGTCGAGCCGTGGTTGGAGCTGAAATCAAGATCGAAGCGGCAAGCGGCTTGCGCAGGACCACTCGAGAAAGTTCACCGGATTGTAGACCGGCAGGCTAACCAATGTGGACTCTATTCCGCCCGGAAACCGGTGATTATAAGTGGCGAAACAGTGTTGATCGCGCCCGAGTGACGATGAAGCGCGGGGATAAAGAAAGGGGATCGTTGCCGCCGCATTTGACAAAGCGCGTCCTGGCGACACGTACGACCCGACATCTAATCCAGTAGGGAACTACCCTAAATCTTGTTTTTATCGTTGTTCTAAGGCGACGTTAGTGTCCGGATCTTTCCCTCGTCTGGCGCCGATTTGGCTGGCGCTACTGATGTCACCTACTCATCGTCGGTTCAAATTCTCGCCAAGCGCGCACGACATATTTCGCCTTCAATGTGTGCTTTCCCGGAAAGAGGCACAACTCGAGAAGCTTTCCATTGTCATCTACCTGTCTCGAGCATTGCAGCTCTGCCGACTGCTCGGTCTCGATCGGTCGGTAGCCTCCGGCGTGTGCCAAGAGTTCGACTGCTTCGTACACGTCGCCCTGATGGCCGTCTTTGATCTTCCTCCCGTGTAGCGGCACCATCGTATCGTCCTTCCCGTGATAGTGGACGAGATTGACGGATCCGGTCGGGCAGTTTTCCGGGATTGGCTCCCAGAATGTACCGGACATCGGTACGAAACCAGCAAACGAGGAGCCTCGATAGCAAGCGAGATGCCAGACCATCATCGCGCCGGATGAGAAACCAGAGACCACGAGTCTTGTCCGATCGACAGCAAAGCGTTGCGCCAAGTCTTCGATCAGCGCGTCGAAGTAGGGCAATTCATCAACGCCCTCGATCGAGTCAATGCTTGGCACGCCCGGAATATTCCATTCGACACCGGCCGCTTGCGCAGCGACGAATACCACTCCAAGCTGCGAGGCGAGGTCCGTCAATGCAGTATTTTTCATCACACCGCCGCTGCTACCGCGATAACCATGTACGAAGATGATTGCTCCAATCGACTTGGTGCCGTCGTAGTCTTTAGGCAACGCTACGCGATAGGTTCGATCACCGATGATGCAATCCGTATCGGGGCAAGCCGTTGCGTCGGAAGTCATGGCAGCAAAGAGTGCGATCAGTGATATCGCGGATATCGGCGAGTTTGTCATGATTCGACGTCCAATTGTGGATGCAATCAAAGCTGGTGACCCTCTTTTGTGACAGAGAATACATCATTTGGAAGCTATACGTAGAAACTCAGTTTCTGCCGCCAGTGCCGATGTATGATGGCGTGGTGCAAAGTTGTTGACAGGCGCCGCGGTTCAGACCCCGCGAGGATTGGTCACATGTCCGCTACGCGCTGGGGATTGATGTGCGCGTCGCGAACAAGGATGACGACCGAGTTTTGCCCGAAACGCTTGGGTTATTGCGGTGCAGCAGTATCCTCACCGCACGCCCCAAACGCAGCGGGCCGAATGCAGATGAGTAGTTGCGCCAACGTATAGCACGAGTTACAGGTCGACATGTCCGGGTTCATTTACTGGCGGGTGCACGCTCGAATATCTAGAATGGTTTAACGAATTAATCTCCTCCCAGTGGGTGGGTACAGTTCAGCGATGAAACAGAATTTAGCGCAAGATCTCTTAGTGCGTATCCAAGCAATTTTCAGCGAGCAGCTGCGGGAATCTTCGATCGACACACCGGAAATTGCCGTCGATACTCCCCTTCTGGGAAAGGGAGTAGGTCTGGATTCGATAGAGGCGTTGGCATTAGTGACTCGGATCGAAGAGGAATTTGGGATTTTTTTTGACGACGAAGAGCTAACTGTAGAGCTTTTTCGGACTATCGGTACTTTAGCGGAACAAGTACGCAGAAAACTTGCTGAGACTAGCGTGACGGGGTGACCTATGTTGACGCCAACCCAGCTAGTTGCGGAAGTGACCGCGCGCTATCCGCAGCAGTGACTAAACTCTCGTATCCGATTTGAGATTGAGTCAATACAGCCCTCCATAAGGGGATCATAGCCGATTACACAGCCACAGTAGATCGTGACGTCCAGGAAACAGAGGGCAAGGCATGCCGGACTTGAGCGGCGCACTGATTTGAATTCCGATCTGGCACAGAGGCCTTCCGCACATGTCTAAAGTTTTTGGGATCGGGTTGAGCAAAACAGGAACGACTAGTCTTGCGGCGGCGTTGACCGAGCTGGGTTACAGGACCCGGCACTACGTCGATACGTCGATTGCCAGTGAGGTCGTTGAACAGATCAAGCAGTGTAACTACAGGCTTCCGGGACTCGGCGAAGAGGTTGACGCTTGGGTCGATACAATGGCCAAACTGACATCATTGGCGGCCGGATCGAGCCATATCAGCCTGCAACTGCTATTGAACGATTTGCTGGTAGCCTGATGAACCAAGAGGCAGCCGTCTATCACAAGACGAAGCCCTATGTGATAACTGCAAACATGCTCGCTCGACGGCCCGATCTTCTCCGTCTGGGGCTGTTCGACGATGGACTGCTACGTGGTCAGGACATCGACCTGTCTGTGCGTGCGCACTTTGACTACGGGCTGCGGCTGGGCTATGCGAATCGAGCAGTCGTTGGCCACGTGAACGTCAACACGGTCCGGGCGCTGTTCGGGAAGGGCGAGCAACATGGTCTGGCACGTTTCAACGTACTCGGCAAGCATTCGCGAAGAATCGGGCTAACGCGATTGGAATCGCTGTTGCAACTGAATGTGAACCTAACCATCTTGGGCAACTTGCTGCTTTCGCAGGGACTTCCGTTGGCATCGATGTTTGGCGGCGCTACCACGGTGAACAAGTGCCGGGCCTGCTTATACCAAGGCATATTCGACTTGGGAAAACAATGGGGTCTCCTGAAAGCGATGATTTGTCACTGAACGAAGCTGCACTTAGGAGAAATCCTGCGTTGATCTACTGACCTGAGGAAGATTGGCAACCTACAAAACAGGCTGGACTCACTGTCGATAAATTTCTGCGGGTCCGCAGCTGAACACGGCAGCACCGGACCGAGGACGAGTGGGCCGCGGTGCGGTACATGTATAATTCCTCATATAGACGCCCGTTGTGTGATTTTGTCTTTTCTATCGGGAAAAAGTCGAAATGGGCAGCGGGCCATTTCGATTCAGATATTTGTCGGTACAGGGGGCGATCTCTAACGTCAATGGAGCCACAAGCCAGTGTCATTATCCCCCTCCTCAATCAGCCCGACAAATGGTTGGAGCAGTGCGTTGATTCTGCAATTGGACAGACCGTCCATTGCGAAGTGATCGTCGTGGTGTCTTCTCGGACAGGTCCTTCTAATATCGATACTCTGAAACGAAAAAATGCTGAATCACTACTCATTGTTCCTGAGGACGGGGAAAGCTTTCCTATAGCGCTGAACACTGGAATCCACAAGGCTTCTACTGATCGTGTCAGATTTTTGCTATCCGACGACTGGCTTGAGCCCAACGCCGTGGAGAAATGTCTAAGTCATTCTAAGGACATTGTCAGTACCAACAAAACTCAGTACGACGCTACTGGAACGAAGCGCCTTAGGACGCACCGATCGCCCAGGATGATGGCAGGATTTCACCGAATGCGTACGTTAGAGGAGAAAGCGGACTATTTGACCCATTTTTTCCTGTTTGAACGGGAGACGTTGCGCGCAGTCGGCGGAGTTGACGAAACCATTGGGCTCACGGGATCGGACGACTACGATTTGATTTGGACCTTACTCGAACATGGGGCGACCGTCGGTATCGTCGAAATGAGCCTCTACAACAAGCGAGATCACTCGGGTTCAAGATTGACATTGCGCTCCCCGGAGGAACAAGTTGAAGACTTTAAGAAAATTCTCGACAAACATGGGGTCTTCGGGAAGCAAAGGGAACGCCTCATCCGGGCCAAGTCGAAATGGTTCGGAGCGCCTCTACACGTCGCTGCACAGAAGATGAGAGAGGAGCAAGCACTCTGGCATCGATGGAAACGAGCAATGGGCCGGATATTCTCGCGGTAGCCGCGGGAGTTCTCTCTATGGCGCTCGGATCAAGAAAATACAGTCTCTAGCGACAACATCTGTAATGCAGCGATCGAGGGTCAGCCCAGCTCGCTGGATGAACTCTGTCATGATGTCAGGAGTCATCAATGTGAAGGTCCACCACGGCTTGTGTCGGTTCAGGGAATCTGGAACCTCCATCAGAAATCGTTTCCATCCAAGTTGGGAGAAGGTGTTTGTATGTTGAACGATAGCTTTACCCCCGGGCTTAATGACCCGTCGCAACTCACAGAGGTAGCGGTAAATGTCCCAGTGCTGCATGTGAATAAAGACGTCGTATGAGAATGCAGCATCGACCGACTGATCCGATAAGCCCGACAAGCCAAGGCCATCGAGGAGCAAGAACTCTACCTTATCGACGCCAGAAAACCTTCTACGAACGAGCTTGAGCATTGACGATGAGGTATCTGACAGTATGAGTTTTCGGCATTTCGGCAGCAGAATCTCGGAAAAACGGCCTCCTCCGGAACCGATCTCGAGGATAGTGTTGGGCTTACCAAGAAACGGAGCGAATACCGTTTCATCCAGATGGCAAACGATTCGGTTCGCGGGTGCGTCGATCCCAATGCTTTCAGGACTGTTCCACTCGTCACCGAGGTGCTGACTGGCGGCTCCCAGATAGGATCGAGCGTATTGATCCCAACCCTGTGCAGTCGTAAGCGTGCCAGCCTGCGAGGCCAGGTTCGACATTCGCCGGAAGAATCGACTAAGCCAACTGAATTCGAGCGTTTTCCATCCCATGAGAACAGCCCTTCTAAGTCCTTGGTCAGCTCCCTGACATCACGCATCGGCCAGGAGACGTGAGCAATGAAATACCTAGTGATCCGCGCGGAGTCGCGTAGAGATTTCGTAAGGATATCATCTAAGTAATACCCAAGTGGGTGTTCAGATTCAAAGCGCGTGGGCTAGGAGGATCTCGGCTGACACCTGGTCAAGTGTGCAGACGCGCCCGAACGGAAGAAGAACCTCTAAAAGGCGCTCGTAGTGCGGCAGCCAGTGATCCGCGTAACAGTCATGCAGGCCGAACGCCACAAACTCATGCGTCTCGATCAGCCGTAGGGCCTTATCCAGCCACTGGTCGTAGTCCAGGCGGCGGCAGTGCAGGTCGAAATCATCGAATAGGATCGGAACCTTCGCGATCCCGTTTCGCAGGTGGGGCGATCGCGTACCCAGAGAGGCAGCGCCGCTCGCGAGCCATTCGAAGCCATAGTGGTTCAGGTTTGCGTCAGAGATCTCCCGCGTGATAAATGATTGCGGTGGTCGGTAGCCTTTGACACGCAGGTCGACTTCCCGGCAGCGCCGGAGCGCCTCTGCCTTCGCAGTACCTAGCCGCGGGTCCAGGAGTCCGAGCATGCGTTTCATGAAGCGGTGTGCCCACCCCTGCAGCGAACCGTCGTGGAGTCCGTGGTCGAAGGAGTGGAACGCAAAGCTGTGATCGCCACGCTCTATGGGCGCGCGCACCTCATTCATAAGGCAGCCGACGACGTGATACGTTGCGCGCACGCCTAACCGCCCCTCGATCCCAAGCATGACATCGAGCGCGTGCCGCGACGAAACCTCTATCGACTGCGCGAAGCTGCGGTGGTAATGTAGGTGTCCAAGCGCCCGTTCGATGTCGTGGCAAACACACAGGGTCTTGACGTTTCGTCTCTCGCCCTCCCGCACCTCGGGCGCCACTAAGCGGTTAGCATTGCGACCGAGGTCGACCCGCCACCACAGGCCGCTTCGTTCGACTTCATAGTGCTGTTGGAGTATGCGGTCGTATATACGATCGAAGAGCTTCCCTTCGGCCGGCACACCTCGGTTGGTGTGACACGCCATGAGTTCCGCCGTTGGGCTATAGAACGTCTTGATCCCTCGCTCATTCGCGAAGTTCAGAATTGCGTTAATAAGCAACACAATCCATCCCTGGAAGCGTCTTCGGATTAATGTCGTGTGGCCGCTCAGTCCCGAGGTGCGTTGGACTAGGTCCGAGATATAATTGTTGCCGAACAGGCGCGAGCCCGAAACGATAAGGTTCGCCGATGCAACGTGTCCTGGGAGTCCGAAGTGCTGCTCGTGCCAGATCACATCGCGATCGAAGAACAGATCCCCGGGCAATTCGTCTATTGCCGGTGAGGTCGCGTGCAGGACCACCTCGAAGTGAGCAGCCGGATCCCTTGCGTCGCACATCGCGACGCCATTGCGATAAGCGTCGGGGCCACCCTTCGGGAGGTAAACGAAGAGATGCGGGAAAAAGTCCTCACGCCGAAAACCTCGAACTAGGAAATCATCCAGCCGGTCAGGACCCATGGCGCGGTAGCGGCGTGCCTTGTCAAAGTGATTTCTGGAGCAACCCGGCATCACGGGTTCGCTGGAGCGGCGCCATTTTTCTCTGACTCGGAACGCCGGCGAGTTGAAAGACCAACCATCCTGCCGCGTACGCCCGGCGGTGTTAGCCAATATCCAAAGTACGACAATGCATCGATCAAAGATGGCTTTCCGCGTCTAAAGGCCTCGCGTATAAGTGGGAAGAATGCACTCCACTCTCTCGATCGCGACACATTCGCACCTATCCAGGTCATTATGAATGATGCGTAGGCGCGCGACGTAACTAGATGCCTATTTGAGCGAATCCAAGAAACGGAGTATCTCCAATCTGTGTCGTTACTCATTCTGCTGCGATTCTGTTGCATATGCCAAATGGCGAGCGGATCAGCGCTGGGCACAAATTCCACACCGACACCTTCTAGAGCACTTGCTCGCAGGAGCCAGTCAAGGTCTTCGTGGCGCTGTAGATCACTTCTGAAGGGAACTGATCGTAGCAGTTCTTTTGCTGTGAATATCGTATTGCTCGCGACGAGTCCCTCACCGAAAAAGGGACTATTTCGGCAAAAGAGATATTCGCTCAGTGGTTCGTTCTGCAGCGGAAGCCTGCGTGGCCACACAAAGTCTTTCACTTCGGTCCGAGCGATCAGCCGACAGGTAACAATTGGGTAACGATGAGTAGACTTCTCGGCCGTTTGAAGTTGGATCTTGAGTTTCTCACTAAACCATTCATCGTCATCATCTAGGAAGGCAATCCATTGGCCCCGAGCTTCGCTCACCCCGGTATTTCGAGCATCTGCAAGCCCGAGATTGCGAGGTAGCGTTTTAACTCTCAATCTGGGGTCATCGATCTGTCGAAGGACGCGTAGTGTTCGGTCATCGGGACCATCTATAACTACGATCACTTCAATGCGAGTTAGAGATTGTGTTAGGGCACTGCAAACTGACCGAGTCACCAAATGTGGCCTAGCTCTAGTTGGAATGACAACGGACACGAGTGACCCAGGACTTGTCATAGTCTGTAACGCTGTTTCCAATTCAAGGCACTGTCGCCAGAATCGCCTGCCCGAAGGGTCTGTAGCTTCAGCGATCAACGTCCCCGAGTAGGTGCCAATTTCGATATTGTTCTGGATATTTTCTAACGTATGCTTCTAACAAGTCGGTGTACTGCAAGATACTTCTCTTTAGATCATCTTCTCTAGCGACGTTTTCGTCTGTGTGAACGGCATCTTCGATTATCACGCGGGAGCGACCCTGTTTATCAACGAAGGAAAAAATCGGCAGGATGGATGCGCCCGATATTTTCGCCAGACTTACCATTCCGGTGGAAAAATACTCAGTGTGCCCGAGAAAGTTCACCGGAATGAGCTTGTGCCCTGCTTTCCCGTCTCCTGCGATACACAAAATCGCGTTTCGCTTCATCGTGTTCAGTAAAGTCCGAGTAAAGGCGAGAGAATCGGAATGGGGTAGATGAATGATCTCTGACACATACTGCCTTTCGCATTTCTCCAAAAGCGGTTTGATTAAATGATCAGCTACCCACGTTCGTGAAACAGGGTAGAACGCCCCAAAGTGTTCTCCGCCATGGACCTGATGTATCAAAAACCCCTTTTCACGCAGTGCTCGTTTTGCCAGACTGCGCTGACCGAAGCGACTTTCCCAGAGGATGGTACCCTTTCCATTCTCCACAGCTCTTTCCAGATATTCCATGCCTTTCATATTGGCGCTCTCGATTGCTGCCCTCTCTCTGCTCGAAGGCCACATCGACAGCGTGTCACACCAGAATTGACGGAAAGATCCTTTGACGATTTCGCGCACTTGCTCGTCACTGAGCTTTTCGTGGAAGACCTTAGCAAGAGCTTTTTCGGACAATTGTCTTTTACTTCTCGCGATATAATATGCAGCTAAGGTGATGCCTTCGACAACAAACACTTTGAGTTGGTGCGGAAAAAGCAAACTAGTAATTTTAGCTAATGCGAGCACGAGAAGAACGTAAACGTCTTTCGTGCTTAGGAACTTCATTGCTTGCCGTACGCCACAATCACAAATCGGGTCAGGTCTTGCATTGCCACATGAGAGTCTTGAAAACGGATGCACCCCTGCGTTTAGCGAATTATCTCAACGTTTATGAGCTATTTCACTTCAAAACCTGATCCCATCATTCCATCAGTTTCGGATTGAGAGATTCGGATCGGTCTAAGGAACAGACCACGCGACGGAGTACACCACATGTCCGATAAGTCACGTTCATTCTGGCTGGAACAGGCACTGACCAAGGCACCGGCACGAAGCGAGCCCCTGGGGGAGAACATTCGCACCGATGTTTGCATCGTAGGGGGTGGTTTCACTGGGTTATGGACCGCTCTGCACATCAAGGAACAGAACCCGACCGCCGATATCATTATTATCGAGAAAGATATCTGCGGCAGTGGCGCGAGCGGACGTAACGGTGGTTTCTGTATGAGCTGGATGAGCAAGGCCTCGGCGGTGCTGCGACTCGCCGGTGGTCAAGAGGGTGTTCGTCTGCTTCGCGCATTTGAAGACGGAGTCAAGGCCATCGGCCGGTTTTGCCAAGAACAGGGCATCGATGCAGAATTTCGTATGGATGGATGGCTATGGACCGCCACCAATACCTCACAGCTCGACGCCTGGGGGGAGACCGTTGAGATCCTCGAACAACACGGACTGCATCCCTTCGAAGCCCAGTCCGCCAACGAGCTACAGCAACGTACCGGGTCGCGTACACATCTGCGCGGTATCTTTGAGGCCGGCATCGCCACCCTGCAACCAGCAAAGCTTGCCCGGGGGCTGGCACGGGTTGCCGCCGAACGGGGTGTGCATATTTACGAAGATACACAGATGACAGATCTGGTACGCAGTGCCGAACCTGCGGTGCGTACATCCGGCGGTACCGTCCACGCAGGCACAGTGGTGCTTGCGCTGAACGCCTGGGCCCATGAGTTGAAAGATTTTCGGCGGGCCGTCTTGCCCATCGCAGTGGATGCCGTCATCACAGAACCTGTACCGGAGTTGCTGCAGTCACTGGGTTATGTCAGCGGGCTTGCGGTATCGGACTCCCGACTTCAAGTGGACTACTACCGCAATACGCCGGACGGTCGTATCAGTCTCGGCAAGGGCGGTGGCAAAATTCCTTTCGCTGGGAGAGTGGGCGAGCGTTTCGACAATCCCGCTAGCCGTCAAGAGGAAGTTCGGCAGCGATTGATTGCACTGTATCCGGAACTGCGTGATGCGCCCATCGCTAAAGCGTGGCGTGGTCCGGCTACACGCACCGCCAACGGTATGCCCTACTTCGGTCGACTGACGGACTGTCCCCGGGTGGTGTATGGACATGGATATAATGGTAACGGCGTCGGACCGTCCTATACCGGTGGGCGAATTCTTGCATCACTGTGTCTCGACCTTGACGACGAATGGTCCAACACACCGCTTGTGCTGCAGGGCAAGCCGAAGATGTTTCTGCCCCCGGAGCCGATACGATATCTCGGTTCCGGGGTGGTACGTGCCGTTGTACGCCACAGGACTCGCATTGAGGATGAAGGCGGCCGACCTGGACCCATCGTCAACGCAGTGTGCTCGATGGTGCCCGGTGGACTAGTACCACCGCGGTCGAAGAAAAAGAAGAATTAAATCTGGCGCCGCATGGTTTAGCAACGAGCACCGCTCCACAGGGCGTACAGCAGTCGGAACGGCCGTATTATTGCGGCGCAACAGAAACAAACGGGTTTTCCTGTGCTTTGTATTTTTGGCCCGGTGCTCGCCTAATCTGAACTTGCAAGATCAACAACCACACTTGCCAATCCATCTGCGACCCGAGCCAGGCGCTCGTAGTCGATGATCTCCGGACGGTCGGCGGCTGAGTGATACTGCGAGTATCTGAACAATGCGGTATCGGTGACCATGATTGCGCTGTAGCCCGCTTTCCAAAAAGACCAATGATCCGACCAGCCGATGCCCGTGATCCACCCCGGTGCTGCACAGCCCTCTGACGGAAATTTGGCGTGCCTGCGGAAGCTGTTAATGGCTTGGCGAACTAAGTTGCGGGAGCGCAGGTTTCCCACGAAGCCTATGAAATCGCCCCTGTGCGGGTAGAACAAAGCAAACGGAAATGGATAGTGCTGGCTGTGGTCCTCCTCTGAGTAGTAGCCGATGGTCTCTAAAGACAACATGGCGATGATGTTCTCGCCCCGAGACACTGCTCTTTCAACATACCGGCGGCTGCCCATGGCCTCTGTATAAGTGTATGGCGGTTCTTCGTTGACGAACGCGACAAATCGCACGCTGCGCGCGAGCCGCTGAGGCGTCAGCAACCTCGCTAACTCCAACATCGTGCCCACTCCTGTCGCGTTGTCATTTGCACCTGGAGAACCAAACACGGAATCGTAGTGCGCCCCGACTACGATGATCTCGTTGGGGACGGTCAAACCCTCCTTGAGCACCTCAAGATTCTTTACAGTCTTTCCATTGACGTTAAAGGCCTGTTGGATGACTTGATAGCCAGAAGCGTGAAAGGTATCGGAAACGTATTGAGCCGCCTGGTCCAGCTCAGCGTACCGATAAAGATTTCGCTCGCCTATAGCTCCTGCAAGCGTACCGACATGAGTGTGCAGTCGATCCCGTAGGTCAAGCTGCTCAGGGCTGAGCGATGGCAGCGCCCCGCGGTAGGATGTTCCTGGCATGCTGGTAACGAACATGATCCCGACCAGCATACCAAGGCCCAATAGAATAAGCAGTGCCCTACCTAGCCGACGACTCGTCATGCTGTCAACTACCTAGAATTCAAAGGTGAGTTACCATGGATATAATCGGTCATTGGTCTTCTTTGTGATTGCGGAAGCTTGCCCCTGCGCTGGCAAAAGCGCATAGCGCTTATCCGCAATCCAGCTATTTCCATGCGTTTACTGGATGCCGGATAACGCCTGCGGCGTTTCCGGCATGACGGTAGTGAGTTTATGGGACGGTAGTGGGTTTAAAGCCACTAGAACCCATCTCGAAATCGGAGATATTTCGTGCAGGCTAGGCCTAAAGGGCCGCGAAAAGCGCACGACTGCAGGGACGCAGGAGGTAGAGCGACGCAGGATGCCCAAGCCGAGTGTACACGCAGTACATGAGCATTTGAGTGACCCGAAAACAACGCCTGCGCGGAAAAGATCCAATTTGAGATGGGTTCTAGTCACTCTCGCAACAACGGACGCACCCAGAAAGGGACGGCTGCGATACCCACTCCTATCATTACGATGGCTATAGCCGCCTCATCGGGCTGCACCATAAGCTTGCCCACCCCCACGAGCCACCCGAATGTGCTGATAGCGCAGCTTAGAACCGCCACCATCCCGCTACGCAGCTCGCGCCGCGGTCGCGTGACATCCTCGGTGAGCCGACGGGCGGTCTCTCTCCAGAAACCCGGAGGCCCTACGCGACGATAGAACTCCTCGAGCCGAGCCGCATCGGTTGGCGGCGCGAACAACGCTGTCATCACCACCACGCCAGTCGAGATTACTGACATTAACAAGAGCCGGAGCCAATCGGCCTCGACCGTCAGGATCAAGATCGGTGCAACCACGAGCGATACCACGATTGCCGCGATCTCGGAATAAAGATTCACACGCTCCCACAACCAGCGGAGCACGAGCACCGCCCCAGTCCCGGCGCCGAACAGCAGCGAGATCTGCCACGCCGTCTGGATCGAGCCCAGTCGCACCATGATCGCGAGTGCGATGCTCAAGACAACCAGATTTGACAAGCGTGCCACGATGACCAACTCTCGCTGGGAGGCCTTACGCTTGCGCACGTGCTCAACCCAGATCGACTTGTACAGGTCGTTGCTCCAGTAGCTCGCTCCCCAGTTGAGGTGTGTGTCGAGGGTTGAGGCCAGTGCCGCGAGCATGCCGGTTAGCATTAGACCCCGAAAACCAGTGGGCAGCAGTTCGTCCATCCCCCGCACGAAGACGGTCTCACGCTCCGAGATAATTGTTTCCGTTAACACAGCGTTTGGGTCAAAGGGAAAGATGACTAAGAGTGCGATGGCGATGGGTAGCCACAACAGGCTGCGCACGACAATCTGTGTCAGAGTGAAGATGGTGCCGGCAAGCCGCGCGTCGCGATCGGTGGCGCACGCCATTGTGCGTTGTGCAAGATAGCCCGTACCGTCACTGTTCATCTGGAAAAACCACTGCAGCGAAATGATCACCACAAACGGCATCAGGGCCTCGCCAGCGGGCGGGGCGAAACTCAGCATGCGCTCGGCAGCACTCGGCCCGTAGTGCTGTACAACGCTATCGAGCATTTCATCCCGCCCGCCCGCAGCATGCACCGCGATGACCGCATAGCACGCCGTGCCGACTAACATAATGGCGAGCTGCATAACGTCGGTACGGATCACGCTTCTCAGACCACCGGTGGTCGAGTAAAGCGCCACGAACAGGAGCATGGCAAAGATACTCAACACGTTGTTGGTGGTGGCCACGGACTCCTCAAGACCAGTCACCCCCGACGCGATGACCAGTCCGGTCGATGCGATCCAGCCCGAGACAAGCGCGAACCCGCGCGCGGGCAGCCAATCGTGCCAGGGCAGAAAGATCTCGAACAAGCGTGTGGCGGCAATCAAAACGAACGCCATAACGACACAGTTGATCACCGTGCCGTAATACACAGCCTTCAGTCCACGCAGCAACACC
>JAOTYS010000396.1 GCA_029861795.1 Gammaproteobacteria bacterium
GGGTGGCGTTGCGGACGTATTTTCCAGATCGCTGCAGAAATTGGAGATGTCATAGGCTAATTCCCTGAAGTGCTTAAGGACAAATCCGTTCTCTATCGCAGCCATGAAAATATCCGACAAGGTGTGCTGGAATGAATAGTTCGGCTTCGACTCATACTTCGTCCTACCGTAATAATCCAATCCCGACGTCTCCCGCCACGGCTCATCATGGAAATATGAGTATGCAAGATAAGAGGGTGCGTCCCCTTCACCCTCTTCGTACATCATCAAGACCGGGTGGGTCTCTTCGATAAACATATGACCCCCTCCCTTCAGTAGCTTGGACGCGATCTCTAAGAACGCTGATAAATCAGGCATCCAACCCAAAACGCCTATAGTGACCATGACAATGTCGAATCGTTCAAAGAAACTTGAGTCGATATCATAGATATCCGTGACGACAAACTCGACATCCTTGTGGCCTGCCACATTGGCGAGCTCTCCGGCCTGATCGATGAACTCGCTGGAAGCATCAAAGCCCACGCAATAATCGGCTCCCATATTCTTCACCGAGAGCAACTCGCGACCATTGTTACAACACAACTGAGCCACTGATTTACCCACTAACCCAATTTCGCTCAAGCGCTCAGTGCAATGCGCCTCAAGGGTGTTGTAACCCTTCGTGGCAAAACCGTCTAATAACTGGTCGTGATTTAACTTCTTGTGAATAGGGGCGACTTCATCCCACGCCTCTCTGTTCGCAGCGGTATATCGACGACGACTTTTAGGGTGCACAGTATCCTTCGATGTCGATCGACATCATCCCCTCCTTGTCACCAAATGCAGATACAGATTGTGAATCGCCAAGGCGAACAGTACTACGGGTACTAATGACAAGACGGTCAACGTAACCACGGCAAGTCCGCCTTGCACCTGACTACCAAGGATTGTGACAAGACCATCCTGTCTAAAGCTCACATACATGGGCAATACAATCCAAAGGGTCAGCAGCCATGCCACAACAAGTACGACCCCCTTCTTTAGGTACCGACGATCGCCTTCACCCACGTTCTATGTCTGAAACTTTATGTATGAATTTCTAGCGATCCGTCACTGGTTTCCTCTCACCTTCATTTCGGAACACTAGTGCGTTACATCTTAGTGCGTTAACGCCTTGGTCTGCGTTGTGGACGGTCACCCTTTGGTTTCGCCTGATTCACCTTGATATTTCGTCCCTTAAATGAGCTCTCGTTCAGTGCTTTGATGGCCGCGTCCGCGTCCGCGTTGTCCGGCATCTCAACGAAACCGAACCCCTTGGATTGCCCCGAAAACTTATCATTAATCAAAGTTACCTCTGATACGTCTCCAAATTCCGAAAACGCCTCCCGTACATCATCTTCAGTTACGCTATATGGCAAATTACCAACATAAAGTTTCATGGACTCTTCTCTATTTGGAGTGTTTATTGAAATAACGCTGCCGAAAGGCAAACACACAAATCCGCCGACAGCGCGGCCATTATCCAGCTTTTTCTTTCATCTCGGCACCGGGTGAGTGTATTTCGATCAGTGGGTTCGAACAATTGTTTGTAGTGGTGAATTTACTAGCGTGGGTGTTTCGGCAGCGCTGAAACTCCTGTCATTGCAAATCGCAACTTAACACCACCACGCACCACCTTTAGTGTCTGATCGAGACTCGGGCCACGCAGACCATATTACCCTAACAGACTGATAAATAAAGACTTTGTTCGATATTCTATAATGGATGATAGTTACAATCTTTGTTGACTGTTCGTGTCGGAGCGAGAACCATCGCCGCGGGACCTCGGTCTCAACTAAGTTTCTTGATAAAAGGTAATGAAGAATATGGCCAACCATGGAGTGTTCGCCGCCCAAGAATCGGGGGAAGACACAATTGTTCAGGTTCGCAGGTTTAAGATGGCGGATGGTCTTAGATGCATCAAATCGGCTTGGCGATTGTTTATCAAGAACCCTGAGTTGTGGATATTAATGTCGCTGCTTTGCATGATTCTCGCAGTGGCAACAGCACATGTTCCTCTTTTCGGCGTTTTCGTCCTTGCCTTTCTCGCACCGATATTGATAGCGGGCACACTCACCACCGCGGAAGATATAGTCGAAAAGCTTAAAAGTAAACAGAAACGCACCGCTAAGCAGTCACCACAGGCACAGCTAGTGGAGTTATTGGTAAGCGCGCCAAAACGACTATTCAGTGTTTTTACTGACGAAGATAAGATCTTTCAGATTTTCCAACTCAGCATGCTCACTGTTGTACTCGTTTTGCTTGAGCAATTCTTAGTGAACATGATAGCGGGCTCAGCGTTACTCGACACCGTTCAGTTCGCGGAGATGGGGGTAGTGCAAATCCTTACGATTGTGGTCGCAGGAATCATTGCGATCGCGTTTTATTTTCTGATAGGGGCGCTGTTTATCTATACGATTCCGTTATGTACGCTTGGTGATGCCTCTGTGCTGGGAGGCGTCTTCTTCAGTTTCAAAGCAGTCACCAAAAGCTTAGTTCCTTTCACCGTATTTCTCGTTATGCTTTCTATTCCCCTTGTGCTCATTTTCCTATCAGTATGGTCCTTCTCTTTAGCGGGAATGCTTGTCGCTCTAATACTCGGAAGTCTTTGTCTGCCGATCATCACCAACAGCGCGTATTGCAGTTACAAACTGACATATCGCTGGCTCTAGGCCGCTCCCCGAACGGCCTAGAGTAGGACCAATCTATCGCCCCTGGCCTCCCTTAGGCGGTTGTGAGTGTGCCCGGGAGTTCCTTATCGCCCTGATCTCATCTACCATGGCTGACCTAGTCACGTTATGCAGTTCACTATGTTTGGTCCACTTCAAGGAATTCGTGTTGTCGATCTAACCGCCATGGTCTCCGGACCATTCGCCACCTTGCTACTCGCGGACCAGGGCGCTGATGTCATAAAAGTAGAGAATCCAAAAGGTGGCGGCGACCATGTTCGATTGGCGCCCAACCGGCGCGGCGGGTTCGCGGCCGCTTTTCTCAACAACAACCGCAACAAACGTTCAGTTGCGGTGAACCTCAAAGAAGAGCGCGGCCTGGAGATCTTGAAGCGGTTGGTGGCAGAAGCTGATGTCTTCATTCAAAACTTCCGCCCGGGTGTGGTTGAACGCATGGGGATTGGTGAGGAAGTTATCCGTGAGGTGTCACCGACTATTGTCTATGTCTCTATCAGCGGTTTCGGTGAGCAAGGACCATACACCCAGAAGCCGGTCTATGATCCGCTGGTGCAAGCACTGTCAGGTCTTGCGACGGTGCAGGCCGGATCCGACGAATCGCGACCACGCCTGGTGCGGACCATTTTGCCCGACAAGCTAACAGGTGTCACGGCAGCACAAGCCATCACCGCAGCATTGCTTTCGCGCGAGCGCACCGGCGAGGGTCAGCATGTGCGGCTCTCCATGCTGGAATCTGTGATTGCGTTCCTATGGGGTTCAGACATGACGGGACAAACCTTTGTTGGGGGAGAGTTTCCACAGCAGGATGCGGCAAGCTTCATCGATCTTATTTATCAGACTCGCGATGGCTATATCAGCGTGGCAGTGCAGACAGACCGCGAATGGGAGGCGCTGACACGGGCCATCGATAGACCAGAGTGGCTAGAGGATTCCCGATTCAAAACGCCTGCACTACGTCAGGAGAACATCGACGAGCGGCTTGCGATGACACAAGAAGTGCTCAGCACCAACACCTCCGCTGAGTGGCTAGAGCGACTCACTGCCGCAAGCGTGCCGTGCGCACCCGTGCTTACCCGCAGCGAAATGATTAGGCATCCGCAAATACTGGAAAACCAAATTGTGTTAGAGACGGAACATCCCAGTGCCGGGCGATTGCGTCAGGCTCGTGCTGCGGCACGATTCTCGCGCACACCGACAGCAATTCAACGAGGTGCACCTGCACTCGGCGAGCATACCGTGGAGACAATGGCTGAGTTAGGGTACACCAATGAAGAAATCGCAGCGCTGACAACTGATGGCGTTATTGCGCAACCAACAACGGAGCAGTGAAACCATGATCGACTTGTATTTCTGGCCGACGCCTAACGGACGCAAGATTTCCATTATGCTGGAAGAATGTGGTCTCGAATACCGCATGATCCCGGTGGATATCAACAAAGGTGATCAGTTCAAACCGGAGTTCCTCGCTATCAGCCCAAATAACCGCATGCCCGCCATCGTCGATCACGACGTCGACGGCGAGCCGGTCTCGGTGTTTGAATCGGGCGCCATCTTGATCTATCTCGCTGAGAAAACCGGCCGCTTCATGCCGCGTGACGCCTTGGGTCGCAAACAGTGTTTAGAGTGGCTGTTCTGGCAAGTCGGTAACCTCGGCCCTATGGCGGGGCAGCTTAGCCATTTTGTGAACTACGCAGACAAACAAGGTAATGAATATTCACTTAGGCGTTACACCAACGAATACAACCGTTGTCTCGGTGTGCT
>JAOTYS010000001.1 GCA_029861795.1 Gammaproteobacteria bacterium
CAGAGAAATATCGGGCGGAGATGGAGGTCGCCGCGGCCCAAGCTGGGGTCACCCCTGAAATTGTGCCGGTGGAAGTGCCCCGCGGTGGCGGATCGTTTCACCACGGCTGGACCTGGCACGGCTCGGGGTTTAACCGAGCCGACCTGCCGAGGCGATCATTGGTGGCGCATTGCATGTCCTCTGCTGCCCATTACGTGCCGGAGCACCTCGGCGAAGGTACCGGGCCGATATACGGAAGATACTTTAAGAGATTTGGTGATACTTCAATGGATGAAAGTCATTTTCCCATCCTTTGGGCTGAAGACGGTCGCCGTACCCCGGGTCTAGATGAGTATATCGGGTCTAGATGAGTATATTAGGGAGGCCGAGTAGCGCCTTGATTACTAGTTCCACGACTTTGGCCAGCGCAAGCCATTACCATCACCCTGTTTTTCGTATAGTGCGCTGCGGCGTGGCATCGGCAACCTGTGATATATTGTTCGATCAGTTGTCCAAGCACTATATCGACAGTTGAATACTTCACGCGTCAAATCTTGACCTGCACTGGCAGGAGGAGGAGGTTTTTCATGCAAACATTTGGCAAATTTTTAGTGGGCTCGATGGTGGCGTTCGGCTTGGTGGCAACCAGTCCGGCGATCGCGGCAGAGCTCGCGTTGTTAACCTGGGAAGGCTACGCCGACGATAGCTTTGTCAAGGAGTTCGAACAGTCGAGCGGATGCGAGGTTACCGCAACATATGTCGGTTCCAACGACGATTTCGCGCCGAAGCTAGCGGCGGGTGGCGGTGTGTACGATCTGATCTCTCCATCCATCGATACTACCGGCGTAATGGTAGCGGCCGGTTTAGTGGAGCCGATCGACAAGTCCAAGATCACGGACTTCGACAAAATATTTCCCCAATTTGCCGAAGCAAAGGGCATCAATGTTGACGGCGAACTTTGGGGCGTGCCGTTTACCTGGGGATCGATTCCCTTCATGTACCGGACTGACAAGATCACCGAGGAGCCAACCTCGCTGGCCGATCTGTGGGATCCCAAGTACGAAGGCAAGGTATCGTTGTGGGACGACAAGAGCTCTATTTATGTTGCTGCACGATTGAACGGCGACACCAATATCTACAATCTAAGCCCGGAACAAATGGAGAATGCCAAGCAGAAACTGATCGAGCAAAAGCCATTGGTGCGCAAATACTGGTCAACCGCGGGTGAGCTTGTCAATCTATATGCCAATGGCGAGGTGTGGATTTCCAACACCTGGGGCGGATATCAGTCCGCGGAGCTGCAAAAGCAGGGTATTCCGGTAAAGGAGTTCATTCCCAAAGAAAACGCAGAGGGCTGGATGGATTCCTGGCAGATCGTCAAGGGTTCTAAGAACACAGACTGCGCCTATCAATGGATCAACTATTCGATCTCGCCCATGGGGCAATGTGGCGTGGCCAATGTGACTGGCTACTCGGTCTCGAATGCTGAGGCGGCGAAATCCTGCATGTCCGATGAGCAGTTCGACGGCCTCCACATGGACGACGTGGATTACATCAATAGGTTGATCCTGTGGGAGACACCTGAGGGGCTAGAGAACTACATCAATACTTGGAATGCAGTAAAAGCCGCAAACTAGCAACAATTCCAGTATGGGTTGCCGGGCGCACGTCGTATCCAGCGCCCGGGGCCCCTACACAAGATCTTGGCGGCAAGACTTGGTCTGTATTGTAGTGATGCCTCCCGGGGGTAGATCACGTTGAGCAACATCGTTGAGCTTAACAATCTGACGCGGCGCTTCGGCACACTCACCGCTGTCGACAATGTCAACTTAACAGTCAGTGAGGGAGAGTTCATCACCCTGCTAGGGCCCTCGGGCTGCGGTAAGACAACCACGCTAAGGATGATCGGTGGCTTCGAGTTCCCGGATAGCGGTAGGGTGTTTTTGGACGGCCATGACGTCACCGATCTCCCGCCTTACGACAGACCCGTCAATATGGTGTTTCAGGACTATGCGCTGTTCCCGCACATGTCAGTGGCGGACAACGTCGGCTATGGGTTACGCATCGCGGGTGTAACGAGAGCCGACATCGCGCAACGGGTGAAAGATGCTCTGCGCATGGTGGATCTAGAGAGTAAGGCGCAAAACAGGCCGTCTCAACTTTCCACCGGACAGAAACAGCGGATTGCATTGGCGCGAGCACTGATCCGTCAACCGAAGGTGCTGCTGCTTGACGAGCCGCTCTCAGCGCTGGATCTGAAACTTCGTGAGGCGATGCAAGTGGAGCTCAAGCACTTGCACCAGAAACTTGGCATCACTTTTGTCATGGTGACGCACGATCAGCTAGAGGCGTTGGTGATGTCCGACCGGATCGTGGTGATGCACGACGGTGCCTTGATCCAGGAAGGAACGCCGACCGAGCTGTATGAGCACCCGGCGACACCCTATGTCGCAAATTTCATTGGTACGTCCAATCTGATCATTGCCACCGTAGCCGAAACAACCGCCGATTTCATAGTCGGTAGTTTTGGCAACGCTAGGCTGAAGGCAAGTTCAAACGGCAGCAAGCCACCACAAGGGAATAAGATCACTCTGTGCGTGCGCCCGGAGAAAGTCCGTCTGCTAGCAGATGGGCAATCTGTGCCCGACGGATTCAATGTGCTCAATGGTCGTGCCACCGAACAGTTTTTTCATGGCAATGCAGCACGCATCGCCGCAGATATCGGCGCAGATGCGCCGTTTCTAGTCGACATGCAACTAGGTGCCGCTTTGGGTAAAAGCCAACTGCCCGGAGAAGGGATGCAAGTGAGACTCGCTATCCACCCGGAGAACGTGACGGTCTTCGTCGAAGGGGACTAGATGAATCACAGACAACGACACCGTGTAAGGTTGCTCGGAGTGGTGTCAGGCCCCGCTGCGTGGATGTTGGCGTTTCTGTTTGTCCCCTATGCCGTGATGTTTACCTATAGTTTTTACTCACGACAGTTCCCGATGATGATTCCGGACTTTCAGTTCGGAAATTATCTGTCCTTGCTGACAGATCCCCAGTACTACAAGGTGTTGTTGCGCACACTAAAGATCTCCGCCCTAGTGTCCATACTTTCTGTGTTGTTGGCGTATCCCCTTACTTACTTTATTGTCTTCAAGATCAAGTCTGGCCGGACTCGCACTTTTCTTTATTTCGCAGTGATCGTGCCGTTGTGGGTGTCTTATTTGCTGCGGGCTTACACCTGGAAGACTATTCTTGGTAGTGAAGGCGTGTTGAACTCTTTTCTGATTTGGATCGGCGTTTTGGACGAGCCCGCTGACCTGTTTCTCTACAGTCAGTTTGCGATGGTCATCGTACTAACCTATATCTATATCCCGTTCTTGGTGATGCCGGTGTATACCTCGTTAGAGAAGATTCCACAGAATCTCGTTGAAGCGTCAAAGGACCTCGGTGTGCGACCGTTTGAGACGTTTCTCAAGATTACGCTGCCGTTGTCAGTTCCAGGCATTCTCGCAGGCATGACGTTTACTTTTTGCTTGACCATGGGCGACTTTGTGGCGCCTTTCTTGGTAGGTGGACCCGATGGGATGATGATCGCCAACGTGGTACAGGTCCAGTTTGGCACTGCATTCAATTGGCCCCTGGGGTCTGCCTTGTCTATGGTAATGCTCGCCATTGTCTTAATCATTATCAGTGCATCCGACAAGTTTGAGCGCGCCGGACGACTGGATTTGGCGTAAGCAATGAACACTGAAGCACACACTGCCGCCATTAATCTGCCGACCAGCGCCCGAAGGTCTGGCCCGCTGCAAATCGGTGGACGGACATTGTCGGACAATGCCATTGCCGCTGCTGCGGCTTGCGCCCTGGCGTTCCTGTATGTCCCTATCCTGGTGCTGATCGTTTTCAGCTTTAATGACAACCCTGTCACCACCTTGCCGCTACGCGGCTTTACGCTGGATTGGTATGTCCGGGCGTTGTCAAACGAAGATATGCTCACGGCGGTTTGGAACAGCATTTTCGTGGCAAGCTTCGCGGTGACGTTATGCCTGCTGGTGGGGCTGCCCTCTGCGTTCGCTATGGATCGCTATGACTTCCCCGGCAAGAGTTTGTTTCGACGCTTCGCCCTATTGCCAATCACCCTGCCCGGAATTATTACCGGCATTGCGATGCTCAACATGTTTCGCGCCATGGGTATGGAGCTCAGCCTGTGGACGGTTATCCTTGGACATGGCACGGCCCTGACCGCTGTGGTTATCACACAAATCTATGCGCGGCTGCAACGCTTCAATCGCCGGCTGGAGGAGGCATCCAGTGATCTCGGGGCCAAGCCTTGGCAGACGTTCTTTTACGTTACTTTGCCGAATATCCGTTCAGCGATCATTGGCACGTCACTATTGAGTTTTACCTTGTCGTTCGATGAGATCCCCGTTACCTTCTTCCTCACCGGTCGGGACAATACCCTACCGATGTATATCTACTCCACCATTCGCCGTGGTATTACACCTGAAGTGAATGCCATCGGCACATTGATCGTGGTGGCATCACTGTGTTTGATCTTGTTTTCGATATACCTTCTGTACAGCGAGGAAAACGAGTAGTCCACTTACACGGCTGAGCTTCGGGTGGAGCTTGGTATCCCGCAACTTCATTGATCCATCAGCCGGCCCGATTCTGAACTGCATTGGTGTGGACGACTGAACCCTGAGGTTTGTTGCGCAGCCTGTTAGCACGATTCCTGCCGGCGTGCATGTCTTTGCGCAGACCGTAGGCGTAGGCGGCACAATTGTTGATCTGGATTGTGTGCCTTGGAGTGTCGAGATACTTGCGTTTTATCGTCTGGTAATAGGCCAGGGTCTCCTTATCGATTCTTGATTGTGGCGGCAGGGCGCAAGCACCCGTTAGATGAGCAGCTACCCACTTTGATTGCTCCTCGGCAATAGGCATGGTGGCGCACAGTGGCTGAATCAGCGCGAGGAAGAACAAATTGTGATGCTTTGGATGCATGATGCGCTTGTAAAGCGGTATCTCATTGTTAGGCGCAGATAAGAATTTGGAATCGAAGAACGGAAATTTGATGTTGTAGCCTGTGGCGTAGATCAGCACGTCGACATTTTCTCTAGTTCCATCCTGAAATTCGATTTGTTCGCCATCAAGGT
Source organism: Gammaproteobacteria bacterium (assembly GCA_029861795.1). Next base: position 5,127 of record JAOTYS010000001.1, read on the forward strand.
TGGCGATGTTCGGTTTGGGGATAACGTCCCCTGAACCGATACGAATTAGGATCTCATTGGAAATAGTAGGATGAGTTTGACCCAGTGGATAGTTCGGTTGCGGCAAGCCGTAGTCTTCGGGTCTACCCACCACGGATTCGATATGACGTCGTCGGCGCCAGCGTGCCAACCACGTTGGTGTGAGTCGTTGTATCAGTGGAGGATCCTCGCTTGGGTGCGGGTCGTCGGCGTCCAGAGTTTCGCTGCCAAGATACTTAGGGACAATGTAATATCCACGGCGCACAGAAAGAAATACATTACGCGCCACCCCCTTGTGTCCCAGTTCGCATGCAATGTCCAGGGCGCTATTGCCCATACCTACGATGACGATGTTCTTGTCGATGCAGTCAACTGGTTCAGTCGGGTCTATGTAAGAGTGTGAATGCAATTGCTCCCCAGAGAACTTCCCAGGATAAGGTGGATCCGGCCAGCGTGGATCCCAGTGATGCCCATTGGCGACGCACAGCGCGTCATAGTAGCGCACATCCCGATCATCCAACTCTACCTTCCAGGTACTGTCGGTGGTTAGTTCACACTTTGCGACACCGCAGTTGAGGGTGATGTATTTTTTGAGTCCGAAATGCTCCACATAGTCGTTAAAGTACTGTATCACTTGGGTATGATGGGGGAAATCAGGGGTTCCGTCCCGCATGGGAAAATCTGAGTAGACCATCTGTCGACGCGAAGTGTTGATGTGCAACGAGCGATAGGCCGACGACATACCATTGTTATTCTTAAACGCCCAGTTGCCACCGATTCGATCGCTCTTCTCAAAGCAGTCGACCGGAATTTCCTGGTCTTGAAACACCTTGCACGCCGCAATGCCGCTGGAACCTGCGCCGATAACACAGATGTGTGGAAGCTGTTTCATCGATTTATACCGTGGGTAGGCGTTTCGTTTTAGTGAGTGGCAGAGATTACTAGCTTGTAGAGTAGCGCAGCAAGGCTCGCATTATACGCTTAAGGGGTCACGCACACTCAATCTAACTCAACTGAGAGATGTCAATGGTGGGTCTATCCGGTAAGCTAAGCACCGTGGACTGATATTTGTAAAAGCAACAGCCGGAGAAATCACAATGGATCTCAAGCAGGCAAAAGAACTGATTGAAACGCACGACATTCAAACCATCATCGTCGCTGGGACCGATCCTGCAGGGATTCTCCGTGGCAAGCGTCTCACCGTACCGTACTTCTACAATGCGATGGATCACGGCTTGAATTTGGCGTGGTTTTTTCTAATGACCACGCCGGTCGATGATCCGTTGCCCGGCTTGTTCGACGGTGGTGTCCCCGATGTCAAGGGAGTACCCGACCTCAGTACCTTTCGCCTCGCCCCGTGGGAGGAGGATGCAGCGGTGGTGTTGATGGATTGGTGTTGGAGCGACGGCTCGCCATCAGAGCTTTGTCCACGCAGCGAACTCAAAGGGAAGCTCAAGACACTAGACAAGATGGGGCTTCGAGAATTAGTCGCGTTAGAGCTTGAGTTCTATATTGTGCCTAAGCCCATTGTCGAGATTCGGCGCGGGGGGTGGAACGATGTGGAGCTGGTTACCCAAGATATACATTGCTACTCCATTTATGAGGGACATTTCCATGAGCCTTTGGTGCGTAAGATCAGGGACTATTTTGGGGAGGCGGTAGAGGGCTGCATTCCAGAATGGGGTCAAGGACAATTCGAGATCAATCTTCATCGCAGTGATGCGCTAACGATGGCGGATACCACCGTATTGTTTAAGACTGTTGTTAAACAACTGGCCGCACAGTCTGGGGTATCAACGACCTTCATGGCCAAATGGCACGAAGCGTACACCGGAAATTCCGGCCATATTCATCAAAGTCTCGTCGACAAGGAAAGCGGCAGATCGGCCTTCTTTGAGCAAGGTCAGCCGCATAACATGAGCCCACTGTTTCATCACTATGTTGCTGGCCAGATCGATGCCTTTCGCGAGATGACGTTATTTTTCGCACCGTTTGTAAATTCCTACAAACGCTTTCAAGAAGACAGCTTTGCCGGCACCACCAAGACCTGGGGCGTGGATAACCGTACCACCGCGTTGAGAGTAATTAACTCTAGTGGGAGTAAGTGTCGGCTAGAAAATCGAGTTGGTGGCGCCGACCTCAACCCTTATACCGCGCTCGCGGCGAGTCTAGGAGCAGGATTGCGTGGTATTGAAAAGAAACTTCCGCTTACGCCACCAAGCGATGGCAACGCCTACGCGGTCGAAGGGGTAGAGCAAGTGCCTTCGTCATTGGCGGAGGCGATACAGCTCTGCGATAAGAGTAAAGTGACCCGCGAGATTCTAAGTCCGGCCTACATCGACAATCTGCTAAAGATCGCTCGTTTTGAGAATAAGGTATTCGAAGGCACAGTCACTGATCTTGAACGACGTCGTTACTTCGAAATGGTGTGAGGTGACGACACTGCAAGACCGCGTCAGAGTCTGTCGGGAGCGATGAGATGGGAGACTTATGCGTTACGGCTTATCCAAGTCTCAACCAGGCCGAATAAAGACGCTACGTCGACGTTATCGTGCCTGCGATATGGTGCGCTGGCAAGGCAGCGACCAGGTCCATTAGTGAATTGGTCGGTGTCGCCGCTGTGATCAAGGAAACGTAACCAGTCCGCGCCAACCAAACCCGCGACTTCATCCCTGGGATAACGGGAAAGCGCCGCGCGACGTACTAATGTGGATAACTCGGTGATGATTTCCGACGAGCCGACTTCATTCTCACGGGATCTGAGCTGCGCCAGTTTGCGCAAGGCCCAGCGACGTGGAAAGGACTGGCCCCGTCGTTTTCTGACGTAGCGCATCACTGCGGTTAAAACCACCAATACCAGCAGGCTGAGTAGCCACCAACCCAAGGCAGGTGGCCACCAACTGGGCTCCGGCGGCAGGTGAATGTCGCGTAGTTCAGCCAATGGATCTTGCAAACCATCCATCATATTTGTCTCGACAGGTGGCGGGAGTGATCGAAGTGGGATGCAGCGAGTCCCCGCTGCAGGCCTGTAACGATGTCCTCGGCGGTGCTCAAGGTAATGAGTGTGATGCCATGACTGCCCGCCAGCGACTGGACAAGCAAGCTTTGACTCTCGAATCTTTTGCGGTAGGCGTCGATAAGCGCTAACGCTTGAGTCTCTAAAACGATGCGCCGAACACCATCGCTCACAGGGTAACGCCCCGGGGGTGGAGGGTTTGACTCTAACGGATCAGTGATCCAGCAAAGTACTACATCGTTGTGGACGCCGAGACGCATCAAGTGATGCTGCGCGATGGTGCCGAGCCGATAGAAATCGCTGAGTACGAAAATTAGACTCCCGGGTCGCGCCACTCGTCTTGCACGATGCAATGCGTGATCCAGACCAGTGTCTCGCTTAGTTGAGCCGGAATGGTACTCAACCCGAGCCGGTGGTTTGCTCTTTTCTACCAGGACCCGCAACAAACGCAACACACCGGTACGGCCGCCGGCAGGGCGTAGCTCGTCGTGTTGATGGTCTGAGAATACCAATGCTCCCACTCGATCGCCCCGGTCTGCGGCGACCCAGGACAGCAACGCGGTTGCTCCGGCGGCGGTCACAGACTTAAACGAGACGCGTGTGCCAAAGAACATTGTGCTGCGAAAATCTACCACCATCAGTACCGGACGTTCGCGCTCTTCCCGGAAGACTTTGGTGTGCGGTTGCCCGGTGCGGGCAGTCACCTTCCAGTCCATGGTGCGGATATCATCCCCCGCAAGATAGGTACGGGACTCCTCGAACTCCATACCCCTGCCCCTGAAGCGAGAAAAATACCCGCCTGTTGATGCGGTGCGTGGGGTACGTGTTGAGCTTAGATCCAGGCGGCTTGCTGCAAGCCTTAGATTGACTAGCTGATCGATACTAACGTGCACACCGTGCAGTAAGGGGTCACGGTTCTGGGTACGGACCATGGTGTTGTGGGCCGGGACTAGGGTACCGCCACACGTTTGAGTAACTCCGTTACAAACGCGTTCGCGTCAATGCCATCGGCTTCGGCCTCAAACGACATCAACACTCGATGCCGTAGCACATCGTGCGCCACCGATTGAATATCCTCGGGCGATACATAATCGCGACCCTTGATCCACGCATGAGCACGGGCACAACGATCTAACGCAATGGTAGCCCGTGGGCTTGCGCCAAAACTCACCCAGCGCTCGAAGGCATCGCCATAGCGTTGTGGATTGCGCGTGGCGAGTACTAATTCCACCAGATAATGTTGCAAGGCCGGGGCCATATATAACTCTAATACCTGCTGTCTTGCGCTGAAGATTGCTGCTTGGCTGACCACGGTCCCCGGCGCTTTTGGCGTTCCGGTAACATCTTCCATGGCCTCGCGGCGTGCCAGTTCAAGAATGGCGTGTTCGGCATCAGCGGCCGGATAGTCGATGCGAACATACATCAGAAAGCGGTCGAGCTGTGCCTCGGGTAACGGGTAGGTGCCCTCCTGTTCGATGGGGTTTTGTGTCGCCATCACCAAGAACAATTTCGGCAGCTTATAAGTGACTTTGCCGACCGTGATCTGTCGTTCTGCCATCGCTTCAAGCAAGGCGGACTGTACCTTCGCAGGTGCTCGGTTGATTTCGTCGGCCAATATGACATTGTGAAACAAGGGACCCTGTTGGAATTTGAAGGTCCCCTCCTGGGGGCGATAAATCTCCGTCCCCGTCAGGTCCGCGGGCAATAAATCAGGAGTGAACTGAATGCGGTGGAAATCTCCTTCCACGCACATAGCGAGTTCCTTGATCGCCGTTGTTTTGGCTAAACCGGGTGCGCCCTCTACTAACAAATGGCCATCTGTCAACAAAGCGATCAAAAGACGGTCGATCAGTGCTTCCTGTCCGATAATGCGGCTTTGCATGTGGTTCCGCACCACGATGAAGCTTTGCAAAGTTTCATGCCCTGTCGTGTCTTGATCTGGCACGGCTGGTTGATTTTCAGGAGACTGCACTACTTGGCCTCTTTGATACCACGCTTTGCCTCGAGCTGGCTCGGTATTCTACCGTATGGCGAAATCAGCCGGGATGTTGCAGGTGTTATGCTGCAGAATATGAACTGACCACGCTGTTTCGCATGGAAGTTTTTAGCGCGAGCTGCTAGCGCGGTCAATCACCACAGCTGGTCTGCGGCATTCGCAGTTCGACTAGACTCAAGCCTTTTGATAGATCTCGGCACCAGCTTTCTTAAATTCTGAGGCCTTCTCCTTCATTCCCTTCCCAACTGCAACTTGCATGTTGTCAATGCCCTTGCGACGCGCATAGTCTCGCACGTCTTGAGTTATCTTCATGGAGCAGAAGTGAGGCCCACACATGGAGCAGAAATGAGCGACTTTGTGCCCTTCCTTGGGTAAGGTTTCATCGTGGAATTGGCGTGCTGTGTCTGGGTCCAATGACAGATTAAATTGATCTTCCCAGCGAAATTCGAACCGTGCCTTAGATATCGCGTTGTCCCGGACCTGAGCAGTCGGGTGCCCTTTAGCAAGATCTGCGGCGTGCGCTGCAACCTTATAGGTAACGATTCCATCTTTTACGTCTTGCTTATTTGGCAATCCTAGGTGCTCTTTAGGCGTGACATAACAGAGCATGGCGGTGCCGTACCAACCGATCTGTGCCGCACCGATAGCCGAAGTAATATGGTCGTAGCCCGGGGCAATATCGGTGGTCAATGGGCCCAGCGTATAAAAGGGAGCCTCGTAGCAGTGTTGCAATTCCTTTTCCATATTTTCTTTTATCAACTGCATGGGCACGTGGCCAGGGCCCTCAATCATGACTTGGACGTCATGCTCCCATGCAATCTTTGTCAACTCACCAAGGGTCTTAAGCTCCGCGAATTGGGCTTCGTCATTAGCATCGGCGAGACAGCCAGGCCGCAACCCATCTCCCAACGAGAAGGACACATCATATGTCTCCATGATTTCGCAAATGTCCTCAAAGTGGGTGTATAGAAAGCTTTCCTTGTGGTGTGCCAGACACCACTTTGCCATCACCGATCCGCCGCGAGAGACAATTCCGGTGAGTCGATTTGCGGTCAGTGGTACGTAAGGCAGCCTTACACCGGCGTGGATGGTGAAATAGTCCACACCTTGTTCCGCTTGTTCGACTAATGTGTCTCTGAATATCTCCCAGGTTAGTTCCTCTGCTTTTCCTTGAACCTTCTCTAAAGCCTGATAGATAGGGACGGTGCCTATTGGGACTGGAGCATTGCGGATGATCCACTCCCGGGTCTCGTGGATGTTTTTGCCGGTGGAAAGGTCCATTACCGTGTCCGCTCCCCACCGTATAGCCCATGTCATTTTCTCCACTTCTTCTTCGATACTGGAGGTGACCGCCGAGTTTCCAATATTGGCGTTTACTTTCACCAAGAAATTCCTACCGATGATCATCGGTTCGGTTTCCGGATGATTGATGTTGGCCGGAACTATTGCACGGCCTGCTGCAACTTCCTGACACACGAACTCGGGTGTGACCTCGTCTGGGATATTAGCGCCAAAGGGTTGTCCGGCATGATGACGCTTTAACGCCTCGTCCTTATATTCTTGCAGGCGTAAGTTTTCTCTAATAGCAATAAACTCCATTTCCGGTGTGATCACACCGTTGCGTGCATAGTGCATCTGAGTGACATTACGGCCCGCCCGGGCACGGGTTGCAGGGCGGGTGCCCGTGAATCTCAAGCGTGTGAGTTTGGGATCTGCCGCACGTGCGCGGCCGTACTCGGAACTGATTTGTTCTAATTGCTCGGAATCATCGCGCTCCGCTATCCATTTGGAACGCAGAGGGGCCAATCCCTGTCGTAAATCGATTTCGATGCTCGGATCAGTGTAGGGGCCCGATGTATCGTATACCCAGATTTGCGGGTTTTGCTCTAACCCCTGCTCGGTGTGGGTGTCAGCCTGGCTGATTTCGCGCATAGGCACGCGCAGTTCCGATCTACTTCCTGCCACATAAATTTTCTTAGCGTTAGGGAAGGGTTGGACCGACGCAGAGTCAACGACTGCTGTCTGGCTCAGGAAACGTTCAGGGTTTGCGCTCATGATCTGCACCTCTCTTGACAGAATTCACGGGCTGATCACGGCGCTGCAAGCGATGAAGTGAGCGGTTACAACTTTCCTACGCCGTGATTAGCCGGATCAGGTTCAAAGGGTTTCTCTCAGCCTTTGTCTACTTGCCGACAAAGCACCCCTAGCTGACCACTCAAGACGTAAGACATTACTCGAACCATTGTGCGAACACAAGGACCGGTTGTCCATCTCTGAAACCCGTGAACTTGCGCCAGATAGGCAAACTGCTTACCCTTGCCGCTTCTTGCCGGCCCAGTGTTCTTGGACACAAACGATGAACTACGAGCAAGCCCGGTTCAACATGATTGAGCAGCAAATCCGACCCTGGGAGGTGCTGGACCCGAGGATCCTCGATGTGCTTTCCAAAGTTCATCGAGAAGACTTTGTGCCAGAGCAATACCGGGAACTAGCGTTTGCCGATATGAACATCCCCCTGGGTCATTCGGAAGTCATGATGCAGCCCAAGGTAGAGGCCAGACTGCTACAAGAGTTAGCGCCAGCAGCGGAAGATGTGATTCTAGAGGTGGGGACGGGGAGTGGATACGTGACCGCATTGCTTGCAACATTGGGCAATCATATAGACAGTGTTGAAATTCGTGAACAATTCAAGGTCTCTGCCGCAAACAAACTTGCGGATCACAACATCACCAACGTCAGGTTGGGGCTGGGAGATGCAGCCCGGGGGTGGCGGACTGAGCAGCGCTATGATGCCATCATTGTTACTGGTTCTGTGCCGATACTGCCAGATAGTTTTCGCCAAAGCCTGGCCACTGGCGGGCGACTCGTTGCCATCGTGGGCCAACCCCCGGTTATGGAGGCAACCCTGGTGACACGCGTGACGGATGTTAGCTGGTCCACTGTTTCGTTGTTTGAAACGAGTCTGCCACCGCTGGTCAATGCCGAGGCGCCTTCCAAGTTTGTGTTTTGAGTCAAATGGTAGATCTCGGCTATTGGTTGTGATTAAGGAGCTTCCGTTCAGGTCGAAGGATCAAAGCTTGGATGTGCGCCCATACCAGAATTCCGATGAATAAGGCCCGATAACAATAGAACTGATTGGCGTGAACCTTCGATCTAGTGGGTCATAGCGTGATGCGCACAATTGTCCTGACCCTGATATCTTGCCTCGTATTCTTGCCCCACACCGATGTCTTTGCAGCGGACCTCTGGACGGTCTATCAAATGGCACGGGAAAACGATCCGAGCTTAAAATCAAGTTATCTTACTTACCTTGCCGAGCAGCAACGTATTCCCATTGCTCGTTCGGGTCTGTTACCAACGCTCGATCTTGCCGTCGGTAAGGCACGTAATCGGGATGAGCTCAGCTCCGATGCCCCTTTCATTAGCGAGGGTTCTGCCACATTTGGTAGCGACGAGGCCGGTCTTAGGTTGCGCCAACCGGTGTACGATCGGGGCGCGCGCATTGAGTTAAAGCAGGCAAGGGATCAGGTGAGTCTGGCCGAGCTCGAGTTCGCCGCAGCGCAGCAGGATCTGATACTCAAAGTGGCTGATCGATACTTCTTAGTATTGACCGCCCTAGACAATGTGGAGGTCTCGCGCAAAGAAAAAATAGCAATCGCAGAGCAATTGGAGTTGGCGCGGCAGCGGCTAGAGGTTGGTCTAGGAACCACCACGGACTTGTTTGATGCCGAAGCTCGGTTCCAACTAGCCGAGGCCGACGAGATACAGGCTCTTAATCTTCTAGAGGATGCCCGTCAGGCGCTAACTGAGCTTACCGGTCAGGTAACCGGTGAACTTGTTGGTATCCGCCCTGGTACATCGATGGAGGCGCCACAGCCCACGGACATCGATCACTGGGTTGCGCTCGCGCTAAAACAGAATTTAAGGCTGTTGATTGAACGTCAGTCCGCCGAGGTAGCGATGCAGGAGATCAAGCTGCAACGAGCAGCGCGTTTGCCCACAGTCGATTTCATCATCGACCATGTCCACAATAACACCGATGGCAGTATCGCCGGTGCCGGCGTAGAACGGGACAACACTGACGCCATTTTACAGTTAACATTACCCCTGTATCAGGGAGGTGAGGTGACGGCGCGCACACGTGAGGCCACACTTCGATACGAAGCCGCGCTTGAATCTGTGGAGCGGGAGCAACGGTCGGCTGAACGTGGCGCACGCGACGCCTATTTAGGCGTCACCAGTGGGATTCGCCGTGTCACTGCCCTGGCTCAGGCAGTGACTGCCCAGGAGAGTGCGGTTGAGGCCAAGAAACAGGGTTTCGCTGCAGGACTTAACACTAGCCTTGATGTGCTCGATGCGGAGCGTGATCTGGGTCGCGCAAAACGGGATCATTTGATTGCGAGATTGGACTATATCCTGAGTTTCCTGCGTTTGTGGCAGGTAGCGGGGAGCCTGGGTGAGAAAGATCTGCAGAACATCAACAGCCGGCTTCAATAACCAGACTCTTATGCTGCCAATCATTGCGTAGCGCGTTTCTTGCAATGGTGATTAACAGCATCTTTAACACACCCGAACAAGCGGAGAGCGCGTTTTACGCAGCATTTGAAAGTCGCAGTGTAGAAGCTATGATGAGAGTGTGGTCCGACGATCTAGAGGTTGTCTGCATTCACCCCCAAGGCGCAAAATTGGTTGGCCGTGCGGCGGTCCAACAGAGTTGGGAACAAATCCTAACGCGTTCGCCAGCGATCCGTATCGACGTCCGTAATCGGCAAACTTTGAGTGGGGATAGCTTGGTCGCCCATATCGTGAGTGAGCACATTTATGTCGTCGATAGAAGAATATGGCAGGGACCGATTTTGGCCACGAATGTATATCGCAGAGGCGGTATGGGCTGGCAGATAGTTCTGCACCATGCGTCCGCTGCTCCTAGTTATGACCCCATTCCTAGTGGGGTGACGAGACATTGACTACATAATACTGTAGCAGCATTAACTTAACTCACCGTATCGGTGTTAAACGGTAAAGGGGCACATCGAGCCACTACTGCTAAGGTCTTTTCTAATGCCCCCAGATTTTCCTCCACCAGTTTTTTGCCTGCCTCGCCAGTCCTGAATCGCAAATCAGGATCGTCGAGGAACCTGTGAACTGCTGCTTCCAGATCTGCCACACCCGTCACTCGTATACCGGCACCACGCGCTACAGTTAGCTGACTAATTTCCTCAAAGTTAAAAGTATGTGGACCAAGGATGACAGGCACACCTAATGCGCAAGGTTCGAGCATATTGTGGCCACCGGTGGGAACCAGACTGCCGCCTACAAATGCAATATCGGAGGCCGCGTACAAGATAGTAAGCTCTCCCATAGTGTCACAAACGTGAACCTCTATAGTCGGATCAAGGGAGCCTTCCACTTCGCTGCGGCGGATCGTGTTGAAACCCGAACGTTGACACAGGCGATATACACCGGCGAACCGCTCGGGGTGCCTCGGCGTGAGCACCAATAGTAGATTAGGGTAGTCTTGTTGCAGCCGTTTGTGCGTCTCCAGTAACAGTGGTTCCTCTCCATCTCTGGTACTCCCGGCAATCCATACCGGGCGATCTTTTCCCCACTCTCGGCGCACCACCTCGCCGAGTTCGCGCACACTAGCAGGTAACTTAACTTCAAATTTAACACTCCCAGTTACGGTGATGTCTCGCTGGGCACCGCCCAGTGAGGCAATGCGGTCGGCATCGGCTTGGGTCTGCACGGCGAACGCATTGACTTTCGTTAGCGTAGGACCGATCAGCCACCTTATGCGCTTGTAGCTACGGTAAGATCGCTCGGACAAACGTAGATTCGCCAACATTAGTGGAATCTTGGCGCGGTAACAGGCGTGGATGATATTCGGCCAGATTTCTGTTTCCATGATAATGACGCAGGTCGGTCGAGTTCGTTTAAGAAAACGCGCTACTGCGTCGGGAAAGTCGTAGGGTGCATAATAATGGTTGACGCTATCATCGAACGATTGCTTCACTTGGTCAGAGCCGGTCGGTGTCATGGTGGTGACCAGCACCTTTGTGTCACGCGTTTGCTCGAGCAACGCACTAACCAGGGGTTGTGCTGCCCTGACCTCGCCGACGGAGACTGCGTGCACCCAGTAGTCGCATCCCCCCTTCAAAACTCCGACGAAGCCAATGCGCTCTGGCCATCTGCGCCAGTATGCGGGGTTTCTTATTCCGCGCAGGGTCAATCGCAGTAGTAACCACGGAGCGATCAAATACAAGACGATGGAATATAATCGTTTCAACGTGGTCTTTTCATCAAGGTAGACCGCAGTACTGCCTGCGACGCTGCACCTAATCGCCGGCTAACCAATCTTTAGGTCGCAGAAAGTTAGAGTACAGGCGGGCCTCAGGGGTCCCCGGCTTAGGCTGCCAGTTATAACGCCACGACACTTTGGGGGGTAAGGACATGAGAATGGATTCGGTGCGCCCCCCTGACTGTAGGCCGAATAAAGTGCCACGATCGTATACCAGATTGAACTCGACATAGCGGCCACGGCGATAAAGCTGGAACGCTTTCTGTTTGCGACCAAATGGCATCGATTTGCGCCGCTGTACGATGGGGAGGTAGGCTTTGGAAAAATGTTCGCCTACGCTCTGCAGGAACTCAAAACAGTGCTCGAACCCGCCTTCATTGAGATCGTCAAAGAATAGTCCGCCAATGCCTCTAGCTTCGTTTCGGTGCCGAATAAAGAAATAGTCGTCACACCATTTTTTGTAACGCCTGTAAAGCGCTTCGCCGAATGGATCGCAGGCCGCCTTCGCGGTTTTGTGCCAGTGAATCGCGTCTTCTTCGAATCCGTAATACGGGGTCAGGTCAAACCCCCCGCCAAACCACCACACGGTTTCTTTGTTTGAGTCCCCAGCGCTAAAGTAGCGAACGTTCATATGAGATGTGGGCACGTACGGGTTGCGTGGGTGCACCACCAGCGATACCCCCAAAGCTTGAAATCCTCGACCTTCTAATTCGGGGCGTATTTGCGTCGCACTTGGGGGTAGGCGCTCCCCGTGTACGTGGGAAAAGTTAATACCGGCCTGCTCGAACACACTACCACCAGTTAGCACACGGCTGTGTCCCCCTCCACCGTGGGAATGTTCCCAAGTATCCTGTTTGAATCGAGTGGAGCCGTCTTCTTGCTCCAAGTTTTGACACAACCGTGCCTGCAGATCGAGTAAATATTTCCGGACCGCAGCGATCTCCAGATCGTAGCCGCTAACATTGCTGGGCCTGCTATTTTTATCTCGACACACTGCGGTTCGGTATCGACTTACTTATCCATGGCGTATCACACGATTGCTCAGCGCGTCACGAATTTCGCTTGGGCGTGAGTGACCGCCCACGGTTCCTTCCAACACGTAATCTATAGTCTCGCCAAAACGATTGCGGACTTCATCTGCCGATCGTGCCGGCGGATAACCGTGTCGGTTTGCGCTGGTTGATACGATGGCTTGTTTTGCATAACGACACAGCGCGGCCGCTCCTCGATGGGCAGTAACCCTTATCGCTACGCTGTCGTGTTGACCGCGTAGCCAGCGGGAAACGCTTGTATTTGCTGGCAGCAGCCAAGTGTAGGGGCCAGGCCAGGTAGTTCGAGCACGCTCGACGAGTCGAGGATCGCATGCGCTGATATACGGCATTACCTGGGACAAAGTTGCACCAATGATGATCACACCGTTGGCAAACGGTCTGTGCTTGAGCCTCAGTACCCGGCGTACTGAGTTGTGCTGCTTAGGGCTACAGCCTAGCCCATAGCAAGACTCGGTCGGATATGCGATCACACCGCCATCGTGTATTACGCGCGCGGCGTATTCAAGCGCGCTCGCCTTCACTGTTTCGCAGCGAGTTGTTTCTGCAAGGCTTTGTCCTTGGCGATCACTGCTTGGGCGTTGCGCTCACGGTCGTCTTTGAGGCGGGTGGCGAGTTCCGAGTCACTTAGGGCCAGGATCTGCGCGGCCAAATATGCAGCATTCTTGGCACCGGCTTTGCCGATGGCGACACAGGCGACAGGTATGCCACCAGGCATCTGCACTGTCGACAGCAACGAGTCTTCGCCGTTAAGAGGGCCCGCATCCATGGGCACACCGATCACCGGCTTAAGTGTTAAGCTTGCTACACTTCCCGCAAGATGCGCGGCCAATCCAGCGGCAGCGATGAATACTGCACATCCGCGGAGGTCGGCGTCTTTAACATACCGGTGGGTTGCATCCGGGGTGCGGTGTGTGGAGGTGATTTTTACTTCCGTCGGGATACCTAGTAGTTGAAGCGTATCTAATGTGGTCTGCATCGTTGGTAGGTCCGAATCGGACCCCATTAACACTGCGACAAATAATTTACGCACTTGTAGTTCTCCCCAAAATCTAGCGATCGCGACTTTATGCCCTCACGTTCTCGCGCGCCACGGCTCGGTATCCGATGTCGCGACGATAGTAGGCATCCTGCCAGTGAATCTTAGACACTGCTTGGTAGGCGCGCGATTGCGCCTCAGTGACGGTTTCACCTAAGGCTGTGATACACAGGACACGGCCGCCGTTGGTGATGACCTGCTCGTCTTTGATTGACGTTCCGGCGTGAAAGACCTTCACAACATCACAATCTATCGCGTTGAGTCCGTTAATGACATCACCGCTATGGTACCTTTCGGGATAGCCACCGGCGGCCATGACGACGCCTAGTGCAACTCGAGGATCCCATTGTGTGTCTGTCGAGGTCAACCGGCAGTCCAGGGCGGCGTTGCATAACTCCACCAAGTCGGACTTAAGGCGCAGCAACACCGGTTGAGTCTCGGGGTCACCCAAGCGGCAGTTGTACTCCAGCACTTTAGGTGTGCCGTCATCGGCGATCATCAGACCGGCGTAAAGAAAGCCAGTATAGGGCATACCCTCCTCTGCCATACCACGAACCGTCGGTTTTATCGCTTCAACCATTATTCGATTGTGCAAGGCGGTATCCACCGATGACGCAGGCGAGTACGCTCCCATGCCCCCAGTATTGGGGCCGAGATCTCCATCATCTCGCGCCTTATGATCCTGGGATGTTGCAAGCGGCACGATCTGTTCTCCGGCGACAACGCAAATGAAACTTGCCTCTTCCCCCGCGAGGCACTCTTCGATAACGATTCTGCGCCCTGCATTCCCGAATTTTCCCGCTGTGAGCATCGCAGAAACCGCATCTAATGCTTCTTGTTTGCTGTGTGCGACCACCACCCCTTTTCCCGCGGCGAGACCGTCAGCTTTGATCACCAGCGGCATGCCCACTTTTGCAATATACCGGTGAGCCGGTTCAACCTCAGTAAAGGTTCGGTACTCGGCGGTGGGAATACCGTGCCTGGTCAGGAAATCTTTAGCGAACGCCTTCGAGCCTTCCAGGAGCGCCGCCGCTTTTGAAGGCCCAAAACAGCGTAACCCCGCCTCGCTAAAGCGATCCGCTACGCCTGCCACCAGCGGAGCTTCGGGTCCAACAATGGTAAGGTCAATGCTCTTTTCAAGTGAAAAGCTGACCAGCGCATCCAAGTCGAGAGGGCTTATCTCAGCGTTAGCGACATGAGGTTCCCTCGCGGTACCGGCATTGCCCGGTGCCACGTAGACCCGGCTGACTTGCGGCGATCGTGCCACCTTCCAGGCTAACGCGTGCTCACGACCTCCATTCCCTATCACCAGTACATTCATGCAATTGAACTTAAACTAGTCTTACTACAATCCTGCCGCAGAGCAATCAGTGGCGGAAGTGCCTCATTCCAGTGAAGACCATGGACATGCCGTGTTCGTTGGCAGCGCCAATGATTTCTTCATCGCGGGCAGACCCGCCTGGTTGAATAACTGCGCTAATGCCCATGCTATGGACGGAGTCGATGCCGTCACGAAACGGAAAGAATGCATCAGACGCCATGACGGACCCCTTAACCTCTAACCCTTCTTGTTGCGCTTTGAGGCCTGCAATTTTTGCCGAATACACCCGGCTCATCTGACCTGCGCCGATACCGATGGTTTGATGCCCGCGCGCATAAACAATGGCATTTGACTTGACGAACTTCACAACCTTCCACGCGAACAAAAGATCCGATATTTCCTGGTCGCTTGGATGGCGCTCGGTTACCACCGTGAGGTCACCACGGTTAACGGTACCGTAATCGTGTTGCTGCACCAATACGCCACCGCTTACACGTTTATAGTCTAGTGATTCAGTTACGCTGTCCGTGACTGGAAAACCTGTCTGTAGTACGCGAATGTTTTTCTTGTTAGCGATGACTGCGCGAGCAGGCTCGTCGATATATGGTGCAATAATGACTTCTACGAACTGACGTTCGATGATTAATTTTGCAGTAGCAGCATCGACGGCGCTGTTAAACGCAATAATCCCACCGAACGCAGAGGTGGGGTCGGTCTGATAAGCCCCCTCGTATGCTTGCAAGGCAGTTGGCGCGACGGCCACGCCGCATGGGTTAGCATGTTTAACGATGACACAAGCGGTGCGCTCAAACGCATGCACACACTCCAGCGCGGCGTCAGCGTCTACCACATTGTTGTACGACATCGCTTTGCCCTGAATGATTTCAGCCGCCGCGATGCTTCCCTCTTCGGGCACCTGATCTCTATAGAAAGCAGCACGTTGGTGCGGATTTTCACCGTAACGCATGTCATCAATTTTGTGAAATTGAAGATTCAGGCTATGCGGAAACGGCGAGCGCCCGTTGCCCCCTCTATGAATACTGCTAAGGTAGTTAGCGATGGCGCCATCGTAACGCGCAGTATGGGAAAATGCCTTGAGTGCAAGGGAAAAACGCGTGGTGTCGGACACTCCACCGTGGGATTCGAGTTCAGAGATCACTGTTCCATAGTCAGCGTTGTCCACCACGGTCGTCACCGAAACGTAATTCTTTGCCGCAGCGCGGAGCAAAGTGGGGCCACCGATGTCGATATTCTCGATCGCATCAGCGAGCTCACATTTTGGGTCCTCGATGGTCCGCTCAAATGGATAAAGATTTACTACCACCAGATCGATGGGAAGAATGTTGTGTTCAGATATGACGTCTTCGTCGATCCCACGTCTGGCGAGAATCCCCCCGTGAATCTTTGGGTGTAGCGTTTTCACCCGACCATCCAACATTTCGGGAAATCCTGTATATGTCGACACTCCAGTGACATCGACACCGTTTTGCGTCAGCAACTGCGCGGTGCCACCGGTTGACAATACTTCCACACCAAGCGCTTGCAGGCGGGTTGCAAAGTCGACGCATCCTGTTTTGTCGGACACGCTGATGAGTGCGCGGCCAATCTTAGAAAGCGACAATCGTTTATACCTTTTGTGGATACCCTCGACGGGCTAAAGACAATTCCTTCTCGCCGGTGTAACTCCCGAGCCGGCTCAGTGCATTTTATTCCAGACCATATTGTTTGAGCTTCTTACGCAAGGTGTTGCGATTGATGCCGAGCATCTTAGCCGCTCGCGTTTGGTTACTCTGGGCTTGTAGCATTACAGCCTGAAGCAGGGGCTTTTCGATTTGGCTGAGCACCATATTGTATAAGTCAGAGGGTTGCTCGCCGTTCATGTCTTTAAAATACTGCTGTAGAGACAGCTCGACACATTTGCACAAAGGAATGGTGGATTGTTGTTTCATGCGGCCAAGTCGAATTGGGCTGTCTCTCTGTCAAAGAACTGCGTAGTGAGTTCGAATTGTTGGTTGGCATCGTCGATACGGCTTACTGTCCGAAAAAACTCACGCCCCCCCACCATCTCTCCGATATACCAAGATATGTGCTTGCGAGCCACGCGTACACCCAATGATTCACCATAAAAGTCGTAAAGGTCCGTGAGGTGGTGCAGTAGAATTTCGCGCTTCTCAGTCATAGTAGGCTCTGGCAGCTGTTCTCCAGTTTCCAAATAATGACGAATCTGACCGAATAACCACGGCCGCCCCTGAGCGGCCCGGCCTACCATGATACCGTCAGCGCCGGTGTGCTCCAGTACCCGTTTCGCTTGCTGTGGCGAGGCGACGTCACCATTGGCGATGACCGGGATCGAGATGCAGTTCTTGACCGTCTTGATGGTGTCGTACTCTGCCTCACCTTGGAAGCGGCACGCCCGCGTCCGTCCATGGATTGCTAATGCCTGAACCCCAGTATCTTCCGCGATCTTAGCAATGGTCGTTGCATTGCGATGTTCACAATCCCACCCAGTTCTTATCTTGAGAGTCACTGGGACATCCACTGCCTTAACCACTGCTTCCAAAATTCGGGCAACTAAGCTTTCGTCTTTCAGTAGCGCTGAACCGGCAATCTTGTTACATACTTTCTTTGCCGGACAACCCATGTTTATGTCTATGATCTGGGCTCCCTTGTCCACATTGAAACGCGCTGCTTGAGCCATCATCTCAGGATCTGCGCCGGCGATCTGAATCGATTTCGGCTCCAATTCTCCGTCGTGATTCATGCGTTGTCGTGTCTTCTTAGTTTTCGCGAGATCCAAATTGCTTGAAATCATTTCCGACACTGCAAGGCCTGCACCAAAACTTTTGCATAGTTGTCGAAATGGTCGATCTGTCACACCAGCCATGGGCGCAACAAATAAGTTGTTGATCAATTCGTACAGTCCTATCCGCATCGCTGGCGATAGCAATTCCTGTTGTACTCAAAATGTTGCGGGAGAAGGGAGGGTGATGATAACGCCGAAGCTTTTTTCAGAAAAGAGCTTCTGCAAACTTTGAGGCAAAGTGGAGCAAAAATACAGCTAGTGAAAGAAGCTTAGGGTGAGACGAGTTCCACTTCATAACCCACAGCGTTCTCGTGCGGGTCCGCGAGGTCCAGTGCAACTTGGGTTGCAACGTTGGGTGACAAGTTGAGCCCAGAACTGGATTCCCGGACTAGGTATTGAGATGGACGAAAAGAACGTCGTCCCAGAAGCTTTCCTTCAACGTCGGTGAGGCTTATCTGTAAGGTTGGATAAGGTTGTGGGTACTCAGCTTTGTTAAGGAGACTGGCGGTAACTCTTAGTGCACCTGGCACACCAGGATGAGGTGCTACTTTTGTTTGGACTAAGTCTATTAACTCCGCCGCACGCTGTGGTGGAACGTCGCATTTCATAATGTCGCACAGTCGAGCCATGTAACTTCGCGTAGTAGCGTTTTGTGCGAGATCATCCCAATAGAAGTATCCAAACTGCCCGATCAACAACACCAGTAGAGACAGACTGCCGAGCGTCCACAGGGCTAGCCTGACTCGGCGGGAACCAAATGTCGTAGCATTCTGTGTTGCAATGGCATCGTCAAATCCACCTGGTCTCGGCGATATAGAGCTCGCGGCACCAGTCTTTATCCTTGCAGACGTTGCGCTCAGCGAAGGACTACTCTGGACTGTAGCTTGAGTCTTTCCGATAAGTGCCTCCGCGCTACCGACGTCGGAATCACCTGGTGATTCAGTACTGCGGTTGTCTGCAGACTTTTGTAGCTTGGAGATGGACTCTTCCAACGCGGACCAATCATAGGCAAAAGACTCGAGCACGATTTCCTCGTCGGGTACCGGATGGGATTTGTGCTTCTCTGAGCCAGGTTTTCCGATTGATTCGGCAGCCGGGCGTTCGCTAGCCTGTTTTCCAACCTCATGTGGTGTGGTGTGTTCAGATTTCGCGGCAATGTCCGGGCGATCGCTTGAAGGCAACTCCCCCATTGCCGTTACAGCCGCTTGCGCTGCGTCTTTTGGTGTAGATGTGGTCTCTTTCTTGTCCGCCTCACGTGGCTGTAGCGAGTCTTCTCCGCGTCGATCTTCGGGCTCGCCCTCGGTCTCGTCATCCTTATTTTCGTTAGGGGTCTCTGAAAGCTGATCGTCTGATTGCGTGTGGTCGGCGGCCTCGGTCTGCATCTGCAACAGTTGAGTCGCATCGAAGGTTCCTACTGACTCACTTGGTGCTAGTTGTTCGGACTCTGCCGTAGGCTCATCATCGTGAACCGGTTCAGCAATTGCAGTGTGCTCGTGCGATTCCGTACGCTCGATGCCCACGATCACGTCTGATGTGGGTTCCTCGCCCACCAGGAGCGGTTCTGTGGATCCCTCCGACTGCGGTATTTCACCGTCCTGTGTGGTCTGCTCCAAGAATTCGGCAGTGCCGTCGCCCTCCGACGGCAATTCCAATACAAGTCGTCGTACCGCAGGCCCTGCGTCCTCTGAGTCTTGTTTCTCCTCGCCACTAAGCTCGACGTGATCTTCCGTCTTTGTATCGACACCTTCTTGGTTTTCCTGATAGACCAATGCCGGTGGGACGTCACCGGTTATATCGTCCACTGGGAAATGCTCGGAAACTCCTTCGGATTCGGGTTCCGCGCCGGCGATATTGGCCTCGATCTCTACGATATCTGAATCATCTGTCACAGCGCCCAGCTCTGACTCATCCATGGTGCCGTCGTCGTGCGTCTTCGCAGACGTGTTCCCAAAATCGTGATCGTCGAGCCCAAACAAAGTCGCGTCATGGTCTTCGACCACCGGGGTGTCGGCTGGATCTGAGTCGTGCTCAGGATCCACATCGGTTATGCCTGTTTCGACTTGGACTTGTGCTTGTGTCGAAATCGCTTCAGTTGTAACGCTATCCGTAGTCTCGTCCTCTGGCAGGTGTGCTACGCTGACGGCAGCGGTCGCTTGGTCGACGCCGGAAGCGTCGGTAGAATCTGTTTGTTGTGCTGGCACCTGGTTTGCATCAGTGGTAACACCGTCTGTCTCGGGGTCTAGATCGTGGACAGCGACGTGCTCAGGGTCCGGCGTGGTCAGCAGCGGTGGTTGTTGATCTGTTTGATCTGTGGATGTTTTGAGTTCAAAGCGCTCCGAGGTGGTTTTTTCTAAGTTGTCGTTGTTGGAATCGTCTTCGATCTCTAGCTCTGTGAGTTGCTGTTCAACATCTGCTGCCGAGTCTGAAGTACTGACTTCCCATTCTTCCGTGTGCTCCTGTTGTTCGATGTCGAGAGTTGGCTCCACTGAGGAATCCTCGCCAACATCTGACTCTGGGAGTGGTTGCTCGACACTCGGTGCGCGCTCGGTTTCGCCTGCTGGCACATCGTCGTCATGCTTGGAGACTTTGTCAGAGTCGTCATCGAGCGCCTCAAAATCGGTCGACTCGACAAAGTCGCGTACGGAGTCCGAATCAATCTCTGGGTCTGCGAGCAGCTCTTCACTATTGGCGGTAATGTCCTCCGTGGTTGCTTCCAGATCATCTTTGTTTTGGTGGTCTATATCATCACTCTCATCGGTGGTTTCACTCGGTTCAATTAAGACACCGGGCAATGATCTGACAGACTCTCCCTGCGATACCGCCGGCTCACCGTCAACCACTGAGGTCTCGATGACGTCCTCAACAGTTGGTAATGCTTCGATCTCCTCCCCACTGGCCTGATCCTCCTCAGCCGATTGGTCTTCTGGCTCCCAGTCCTCCACGCTTAGCACAGACTCCGCTGCCTCGGAGAGCAATGTCATGGAGTCACCAGTTTGCGATGCGTAGTCGACATCAGTCGTTGCGTGCCCCATGGATGCCGGATGGTGTGCCCATTGCGGTGAGTGTGGATCCACACCAGCCTCATCGGAGTGAGATTTCGGGTCGATGTCCGCACCAGTTTGCCGTGCGAATTGGCCGCTCAGGTCTATCGATTCCATCGATTTGGCGCTGACGGGTTGCTCTGTGACTGCTTCCGGTTCCTCAATCAACGACTCGTCTGCGAGATCATAGGTGTTGGCAGATGGAACATCGGGGGAGTCCTTTGGCTGGTCCTGAATCTCCTGTTCGGTCTGATTGTCGTCGGTATCCAAAGACGGTTCGATGAGCACTATGGGCACGACATCCTCACCGAGGATTGAGGAAGAGAACGGTTCCTCTGTCTGTGTAATACCCGCTGAAGTTTCTGCTGAGACTGCGAGATGATCGGCGAGGCGTGGTTGTGGCTCAGATCTGGGCGGAAGGCTGTCAACTAGATTCCACGAGGCGTTAAAGATACGACGACAACTGCCGCAACGCACCAACCCCTGCCGCAAGCTGAGCTGTTCAGCAGTTACCGCAAAAATCACTTGGCAATGCGGGCATTCGCTATACATCGAAACTTACCGCAGACACGAGATTCGCGAACTCATAAGGAGCTTGAACCATTAACTGCTGAGCAGGGAATAATTTCGACTTTGTCATCGTTTTGTTCCGACTATCAGCAGCCAGTTATCGCGACGGAACCGCTCCAACGCAAATTGTGGTCGATAGTGACAGCTGACCATGTCGCCTTGATCCTCCAGGATCCCCGATAGTAGTAAGCGACCACCAGTTCTCACCAGGGTACAAAGCCGTGGCGCGAGTGTGGCCAAAGTGTTCGCGAGAATGTTGGCGATGACTATGTCCGCTTTGACCTCTTCAGTCAGCTCATGCGGAAGCGCTGCCCGAAATTGCGACCGGACGCCATTGCGTTCGGCGTTATCCTCACTCACCGTCAGCGCTCGGGGGTCAATGTCTACTCCACACGCACACGATGCGCCGATCTTTAGTGCAGCGATCGCCAGGATTCCTGAGCCACAGCCATAGTCTACAACCTTGAGCCGTTGCAGCTCATTCCGCGACAACCAATCTAAGCATAGCGCAGTAGTTGGGTGCGTGCCTGTCCCAAATGCAAGACCGGGGTCCAGTATGATATTGACGTGCTCGCGTTGCGGCGGTTGAGACCAGCTTGGGCATATCCACAAGTGGTGCCCGACCATTATGGGTTGGAATGAGTCTAGCGATACCTGCTCCCAGTCTTGGTCTTCGACGCGGTTGACGCGATAGCGGGAGGGTTGGCAACCCAGCACGGTGGCAACGGCATCGATGATGAGATCTGGAAAGTAGTCGCCGGGAAATAGACCAGTGACGCACACTTTCTGCCAAGCAGGCCGCTCACCATAGTCTGAATCGTAGCAGGCGTCATCGTTGGCACTTTGGATTATCACCGCGATGGCGCCAACCGCCTCTAATGCGTCACTGACGCGCTGTGACCAGTCGTTATCAACAAAAAACTGGACACGTAGCCAAGCCATCTCGAGGCCTGCAGTAAGTGGTTAGCGATGCAGTGGTGCAGTCATTGAACACTCTTTGCCAAACGCCCGAATTTCTCTTCTAGATAATGAATATTGACCGGCCCTGTTTGAAACGCGGAATCCGATAGTATTTGCCGATGTAACGCAAGGTTGGTGTTTATCCCCTCAACCACCATTTCCTGCAACGCGCTCTGCATTCGCGCCATTGCCTCGCGTCGAGTCGAGCCATGAGCAATTAGTTTGGCGATTAGTGAATCGTAGTAAGGCGGTACAGAGTAGTTATTGTAGACGTGTGAGTCCACCCTTATTCCGGGACCTCCCGGTTGATGATATTGCAGGATGCGCCCGGGCGATGGGGTAAATGTGCTGGGATCCTCCGCGTTAACTCTGCATTCCATCGCATGACCGCGTAGTACAATTTCTTCTTGCAGATAGGCCAGTTTTTCACCCCCGGCAATGAGCAGTTGCTGTTTGACGATATCAACACCAGTCACCATTTCTGTCACTGGGTGCTCCACCTGCACCCGAGTATTCATTTCAATGAAGTAAAATTCACCGTTTTGGTAAAGAAACTCGAAGGTCCCCGCACTTCGGTAGCCGATGAGCTGACACGCCTTGACACAACGCTGGGAGATTTCCTCTCGTTGTTCGTCGGGGATTCCCGGTGCCGGCGCCTCTTCCAAGATCTTTTGGTGGCGCCTTTGAAGTGAGCAGTCTCGGTCGCCTAAATGGATAGTATTGCCGTAGTGGTCTGCCAGTACCTGATATTCGATGTGACGTGGTTGCTGCAAGAACTTCTCCATATACACCGTGTCATTGCCGAAGGCCGCCAATGCTTCGTTGCGGGTCAATGCGATCGAGTTGACCAACGCGGCCTCAGTATGCACTACTCGCATTCCCTTGCCGCCTCCGCCGCCCGTTGCCTTGACGATGATTGGGTAACCGATTTCCTCCGCCATTGCCAAGTTCTTTTTGTCGTCCTCGCCCAGCCGCTCGCCAGAGCCCGGCACACAGGGCACACCAGCCTGTCGCATGGCACGGATCGCTGAGATCTTGTCACCCATTAGTCGGATGGTGTCAGGTCGTGGTCCAACAAAGGTAAATCCACTCTCTTCAACACGCTCAGCAAAATCCGCATTCTCAGCAAGGAAACCATAACCGGGATGGATGGCGCTGGCGTCCGTCACTACGGCCGCACTAATCACGGCAGGGATGTTCAGATAACTCTCAGCGGCTGGAGGTGGGCCGATGCAAACGGACTCGTCGGCCAGACGAACATACTTTGCGTCGCGGTCAGCCTCCGAATGCAACGCAACTGTCTTGATGCCAAGCTCGCGGCAAGCGCGTTGTATCCGAAGCGCGATCTCACCACGGTTGGCGATCACCAACTTGCCGATCATGATTAGCTACAACAAACGCGTTAGTCGATGACGAACAGCACTTCGCCGTATTCCACGGGGTCACCGCTTTGTTTGAGGATAGCGCGGACCGTACCGGCCCGGTCCGCTTGTATTTGGTTGAAGATCTTCATTGCTTCAATAATGCACAAGGTATCGCCTGCAGCTACTTTGCCGCCGACTTGAACGAAAGGCTCCGCCTCAGCTCTAGAGGCAGCATAGTAAGTGCCGACCATGGGTGAAAGCACCCGGTTCCCAGGTGGCGCATCGTGAGTGGCGTCGGAATCGTGTTCCGAGGCAGTGGGGATAACGCTCTCCACTGTGCTGCTCGTCGCGCCGAGTGGCGGTATACCTCCTGGGACCAACAGCCCTGCTCGGCTGAGTCGGATCGATTCCTCGCCGTCGGAAATCTCTATCTCGGTGAGCTGCGATTGCTCCAACATTTCCATTAACTTTTTGATCTTGCGAATGTCCATTCAAGATTGCTCGATTCGCTGTAATGCTGCTTGGAGCGCCAATTCATAACCCTTAGCACCGAATCCGCTTATTACTCCGATGGCCAGATCCGAGAAGTACGAGTGACCGCGGAATGCCTCGCGGGCATGGATGTTGGACAGATGCACCTCGATAAATGGTATTCCTGTTGCAGCTAACGCATCACGCAGCGCGACACTGGTGTGGGTAAAGGCCGCGGGGTTGATAATGATGAAGTCTACTTTGTCTCGCGAGGCTTTTTGGATCGCATCCACTAGCTCGTGTTCGGCGTTACTCTGGACGCATCGCAGAGCATGGCCCGCTCCACTGGCCACTTCATTTAAGCGCCTGTCGATCTGTTCGAGGGTGTGGTGTCCGTAGTGTTCGGGCTCGCGGTCACCAAGCAGGTTCAAATTGGGTCCGTGCAGAACAAGTAAGTTCGCCATCTAGGGGTAAGAACCTTTGGGTGTGATGGAAGCCCGCTAAAGCAACGCACGCGCACACGTAGTCTGCCCAAATCTACTGAATATGTCCAGATAGTCGTTGGATCGATGGAAATAGGCACTATTTCGCCGACGTTCGACGCGGTTCCGTCTCTGATGCATGGATCAAAGCAGCTTATGCAATACCATCATGAGCTCCTCAGACGTGAACGGACCAAGTTTTCTATATTTCACTGCGTGCCGCCGATTGGTGAGCACGCTGTAAGGTAATCCCCCCGCTTCGTTACCTAAGGCGTACATCAACGCCATGGTGTCCTCGTTTCCAACCAGTACCGGGTATTGCATGCCCATATCGTCGGCAAAGGCGCGCACCGCTTCGGGATCGTCCAGGGCGACCCCGACGACCTGAAGCCCCTTGCCGTGATACCTCGCCTGGGCATCCATGAACAAGGGGATCTCCTCGCGGCAAGGGGCACACCAGGTTGCCCAGAAGTTGATCAGCACGATTTGGTCCTGCCATTCGCTGATCTGGTGTATACGCCCTTCAACATCAGGAAGTGCAAGGGTTGAGATCGAATTCTGGTGGCGACCGGTAACCGAGCGATTCTCTGCGAGCTGGTAGCCGGTGAATATTGCGAGACAGCAGAGCGCAATGACAGCGATTAGTTTGACGACGCGATTCAAAGCCAAACGAGATCCCCGCTTGAGATGGCCAAGAGTTAAACCCGACGCAGGATCTGTAGGAATTCCTCGGCGTTGCGATACCCATACAAGCGTAACGATTGTCGCTCGCGCCCATCGGCGTCAAAGAACAACATAGCGGGAGGACCGTATACACCAAATCGGTCTTTAGTGTCGCGGGTTGTAGGGTTGGTCGGGTCGGTCACGTCTACCTGAAGCAGTATGAATCGGCTGGTCATCTCGCGGTGTACTGCAGGATCGCTAAAAGTGTTGCGTTCCATCCGCACGCACTCGAAACACCAGTCCGCGTAATAGTCCAGAATCACCGGCCTGCCGGTGGATTGGGCCAATGCCAGCTGACGGTCAAGCTCCGCTAAGGAAACTACCCTTTGGAACAATTGCGAGCGCGCGGCAGAGACGTTTGCCGAAGGTCCCTCATCGGTAAGCAAGAGACCACCATTAGTAAAATTCAGCGGAAGTGGCCTGAGAATGTCTCGGCTACCGGCAATGCCGCCGATCAGGGCAAAGATCCCCCAGATTAGCATCACTGTGCCCACACCTTTCCACAGATATCGCCAGTTGCTTGCGCCCTTGGGCACGGCTTGAGTGGCGCCGAGATAGACTGCCGAAATGATCAATAGTCCGGCCCATAGTAGCAGCACCGGCACATTTGGTAAGGCCCCCAGAATGTAGATGGAAACGGCTAGTAGCAGGACACCGAAGGCCTGCTTAACGTAGGTCAGCCACGGTCCGGCCTTAGGCAGCAAAAATCCCGCACCTATACCTACGGCAATTAGGATCACGCCCATGCCCAATGCCATCGAAAACATGATCATCGCACCCAGATAGGGATCGGCTTTAGCGATAGCGACGCCCAGAGCGGAGATCAGAAGCGGTGACACGCAAGCTCCGACAATTAAAGCCGCCATCATCCCGATGACGAATGTCCCCGCCAAGGCGCCACCACCGATCCGTTGAGTCTTTTGTGCAAGACGCGACTGTATAAATGAGGGCACCTGTATGTCATACAGTCCGAACATCGAAAGCGCCATTAAAGCCAGCATGGCGCTAGCGGTTCCGATCGCCCAGGGGTTCTGAAAGTACGCTTGCAGTTGGTCGCCAGTGGCACCCGCCACTGCGCCTACTGCTGAATAAGTCACCGCAGTACCGAGCACATAGGCACTGGCAAGTAGGCCGCCTCGGCGCTTGCTCAGTGTTTCCCCACGGCCTGCGATGATGCTAGATAAGATGGGAATCATAGGAAGCACACAGGGTGTGAAGGTCAGCGCTAAGCCGATACCAAATGCAGCCAACACATAGGGCCAAAAACTCTGAGTTGTCGAGTCACCCCCGCTATCGCTGTTAGCCGATCCAGCAGCCTGTGCAATGGGCAGGATTACATCAATAACCTTGTTGACCGGTGGGTAGCAGATTCCTTGCTCGGCGCACCCCTGGTAGGTTGCAGAAACGCTCAAGCGCCCGCCCGCCGACTCCGAGCTTGCTAGGGGTAGTGTTACCGAGGTGTCTTCGATGTACACTTGGCTTGTGCCGAAGTAGTCGTCGTGCTTCTCTACCCCATCCGGGAGGGTGAAGTCCAACACCGTCACACCCGGTGTGTTGCTCTCGAACTTTGTCTTGTCCCGATATAGATAGTAGCCGTCTGCGACGGTGATCCGCGCTAGTAGGGTATTGGTACCGTCAATCCCAACGGTGACCTTGAACGCCTCATCCACGTCCAGGAAATCTTGATTAGTGGATCCCCCCAACAACTCCTGTAAAGAGGCGAGTGAGTCGAAGCGCTGCACATCGGCGCTGAGCTGACTTGCGACTGGTTGCAGCCCCTGCATTGAGAGTGCGACGGTGTGTGTGATTGGGGGGTAGCACACACCCACGGGCTCATTGCATCCTTGGCCGCTGGCGTGTACCACGAAATCCGTTTGCTCAGTCGCGGCACCAACCACCGGGAGAATGACGCTTAGTGTCCCTTCATATGTAGCCGTTTCACCGAAGAACTCGTCGTGCTTTACTTCCGCAGCCGGCCAGGTGACCTCTCCTATGGACAAACCCTGGCCCGCGATCTCAAACTGGTAGCGATCTCGGTACATGTAATACCCCTGCGCAATCTCCCAGCGCGCCTGTATCTGATCCGCAGAAACCATCGTGGCAGAAAACGCAAATGCATCCGCTGCATCCATTAGGTTATCTGCTTGCTGCAGGCTGGCTACATCAGGCAAGGTGTCTTGCTGAGCAGTCAAGGCATTCGGGCTGAGTCCGGCGACTACCAGGCTCAATAAACTCATTGCCGCTGCTCTGCTCAGTCTTGGCATGAAAGCCACTCCAGATATTCCTCTAACCCTGCGGCAATTGGGACCGCCACAATGGCTGGAAGTTCGTAGGGGTGTGCGCGGATGCGTTGTTCAATTTGCGAGTATTTCTTGGTGCGCGCCTTAATGACGACCAGACGCTCTTGAGCGCTATGTAGTTTTCCCTGCCATTTGTAGGTAGACCTGACTTCAGGCAGGACGTTCACAGCGCCCGCGTGACCCTCGGTCACCAATGCCCTTGCAATTCTCTGCGCGTTATCCAGCGTGGGGCAGTTGGTGAATATGATCTGCCAACCCGTGGGATTACCATTGGATGCGGTTTTGTCCATGTTGCCCCAAAGTATCTTTGAAGTGAAGGATAGACTCATGTCTTCAAGGATTCCCCTCCACATAGGGGTTGCATTGCCTCTAACCGACTCGATATTGTCAGTATATCCCTACAGCCTGTTGAAAAACCCTCATGCGGCACGATACTGCGTTAACCATCGGCCCAAAATGCGGGGCCGCGATGTGGCAAACTATCTGTATACTGCGGTTGTTGGACAGGATGTCCAAATGCCGTGGAGCCCAGGGATGGGCGGGAGCGGCATTCGCCGCTGTTTGCCTCGTCTTGCACTCGTCTGAGACTTTTTCAACAGGCTGCCTATATTATCTGTCGGCCTGAACACCGGTCGAGATCGCCAATGAGAATATTTCCACTGCTGTTAGCTGCATTCCTGCTGGTACCACTGGTTGAAATCTATGTGTTGCTAAAAGTCGGCGGCGCTATCGGTGCAGGCTGGACTATTTTCCTGGTGGTGTTTACCGCCGTCCTTGGGGCGTTTCTGGTCAGGGCTCAGGGATTCTCGACCTATCTGCGGGTCCAGCAGAGTATACAGCGCCAACAAATGCCGGCTATGGAGCTATTGGAGGGTTTAGTCTTATTGGTCGCTGGCGCCTTGTTGTTGACTCCGGGATTCGTCACAGATGCCCTCGGCTTCGCCTGTCTGACACCGCCGCTACGCCGCAGGGTGATTGGTCATGCGCTGCGACACTGGGTGAGCGGCGACCTGCCTGGGGCCACTCCTGCCCGTTCCTCCAGCCACGATAAACGCACCATGGATGGCGAATTCCGACGGTTGGATGACTGATTGACCCGGATACTTGACATTTGGCCGCTGATCTATATTATTAGCACTCACCAAGGACGAGTGCTAACAACTCCGTCCAATTGATATCACCCAACATTTTATAGAAGGAGACCGAGCGAATGAAGATTCGTCCGCTTCACGACCGAGTGATCGTACGTCGCCTCGAAGACGACCGTACCAGCCCCGGTGGTATTGTCATCCCCGATACCGCTGCCGAGAAGCCTATGAAAGGCGAAATAATTGCGGCGGGTAATGGGAAAGTACAGGAGAACGGTGAAATCCGGCCGTTAGACGTCAAGGCTGGAGACAAGGTGCTTTTCGGGAAGTACTCCGGCACCGAAGTAAAAGTAGAAGGTGAAGACCTGCTAGTGATGCGCGAAGATGACATCATGGGCGTCATTGAGTGAGCCCTTGCAGAGTCAGACACTTAACCCAACCTGAAAATTCAAAGCTAGAGAGGATTGTTTAGTCATGGCAGCTAAAGACGTAATTTTCGGCGAAACCGCGCGTGCGCGTAAGCTACGTGGGGTGAACATCTTAGCCGACGCCGTAAGGGTTACCCTTGGTCCCAAGGGGCGCAACGTAGTGCTGGACAAGTCGTTTGGCGCTCCGACCGTCACCAAAGACGGTGTGTCCGTTGCTAAGGAGATCGAGCTTAAGGACAAATTTGAGAACATGGGTGCCCAGATGGTGAAGGAAGTCGCTTCCAAGACCTCTGATGTGGCCGGTGATGGCACCACCACAGCAACCGTGTTGGCGCAGTCCATGTTGAAGGAAGGCCTTAAGGCCGTTGCAGCGGGCATGAACCCCATGGATTTGAAGCGTGGTATCGACCAGGCCATCGTCATTGCGGTGGACTCGCTAAAAGGGTTGTCAAGACCTTGTTCTGACCACAAAGAGATCGCCCAGGTCGGCACAGTTTCCGCGAACGCTGATGAAGTCGTCGGCAAGATTATCGCTGAGGCCATGGAAAAGGTCGGTAAGGAAGGAGTGATCACCGTGGAAGAGGGATCTGGCCTAGAGAACGAGTTGGACATCGTTGAAGGCATGCAATTCGATCGTGGGTATCTTTCTCCATACTTCATCAACAACCAGGACAACATGAGTGTGGATCTCGAAAATCCCTCCATCCTGATCCACGACAAGAAGATTTCCAACATTCGTGATTTGTTGCCGGTGCTGGAGACTGTAGCCAAGGCGAGCAGACCGCTTCTGATAATCGCCGAGGATGTTGACGGTGAAGCCCTTGCTACGGTCGTCGTCAATACCATCCGCGGCATCGTCAAGGTATGCGCCGTAAAGGCACCGGGTTTCGGTGACAGGCGCAAAGCCATGCTGCAAGATATTGCCATCCTCACCGGTGGCCAAGTCATTTCCGAAGAAGTAGGCATGAGCCTCGAGAAATGCTCATTGGACGACATGGGCACTGCTAAGCGTGTCCAGGTGTCCAAGGAGAACACCACCATCATTGATGGTGCCGGCGCCAAGAAAGATATTGAGGCGCGTGTCAATCAGGTACGTGCGCAAATCGAGGAGTCCACTTCGGACTATGACAAGGAAAAGATGCAAGAGCGCGTCGCCAAGCTCGCTGGCGGTGTGGCGGTGATCAAGGTTGGCGCCGCTACGGAAATCGAGATGAAGGAGAAGAAGGCGCGTGTTGAGGACGCCCTTCACGCCACCCGCGCGGCAGTGGAAGAAGGCGTGGTCCCGGGTGGTGGCGTTGCGCTAGTGCGCTGCATCTCCAGCCTGGAGAAGCTCAAAGGCGACAATCATGACCAAGATATGGGAATCGCCATCGTACGCCGTGCGCTGGAAGAGCCGCTGCGTCAGATCGTGGCCAACTGCGGGGAGGAATCCTCGGTGGTACTGAACAAAGTGCGTGAAAAGGACGGCAATTACGGCTATGACGCCGCAAAGGGCGAATACGGCGACATGATCAAGATGGGTATCTTGGATCCCACTAAAGTTGCACGCACCGCATTGCAGAACGCCTCATCTATCGCGGGTCTGATGATCACCACCGAGGCAATGGTGGCAGAGCACCCCGAGGACAAGAAAGAGCTTGCAATGCCTCCGGGTGGCATGGGTGGCATGGGTGGCATGGACGGCATGATGTAACATCACCGCATGTCCCAGCGAAAGCCCCGCCTTCGCGGGGCTTTTTTTGGCCTACATAGAATGTTGTCTTAGCTTAGGGTTTCTTCATCGCAAGCATTACGCCGTCGCGCACGGTAAGCAACACGTGATCAACCCGCTCGTCATTATGAACTCGGTCATTAAACCGGACCAACGCATGGTCTGTCTGCTCTTTGGGTTCAAGCACCTTGCCAGACCAAAGGACGTTGTCCGCCATTAGCAAACCACCCGCTCTAAGCAAAGGAATCACTGCGTCATAATAGGCACGGTAGTTTTCCTTATCTGCATCGATAAACACGAGATCAAATGGACCCGAGAGTGATGCGATAGTTTCCAAGGCGGGAGCGATCTTGATCTTCACCTTATGGCCATGGGGTGATCTTGCAAGGAACGATCGCGCCGTCTCAGTAGTGTCTTTATTAATGTCGCAGCTGATAATCTCTCCATCCTCTGGCATGGCTTCGGCCATAGTTAGCGCGGAGTATCCTGTAAACAAACCGATCTCCAATACCCGTCGCGCGCCGCTCAGCCGAATCATCATTTTCAACAACGCGCCTTCGAGTCCACCGATTAACATTTCCCAATCTTTGCACTGAGCACGGGTATAAGACTCCAATTCCTGCAGCAAAGGTGACGGCGACATCGAATGTTCCGCCGCATATTGTTCAATATTTTTTTGGATTAACGGTATCATCTGATTTAACCCCGAGGTGCTTTGGGTGGCAACAATATCAAGCCCTAACAGTTAAGGCGACGGTGACTACGAGTCAAATGCTGGGTGAACAGTCTCTCTCCCCTTGGATAAGCGAAGTACCGGAGCCACTTCGCCCACGGCTTCTGACTCGTTGGCGAGATTTTATCGCGGCGACTCCGGAATTCGAGCCCACGTCGGACCCGACCCCACAGTGGCTTTCACAGTTGCCGCGTGTATGGGCGTGCAGTGAATTTGTCGCTAATAGTTGCATCCGTCATCCTGAACTACTTGCTGATTTAGTACAAAGCGGCGATCTGACTCGACCTCAACTTCCCGGCACAGTAACAAAAAAAGCCAGCGGTGTGTTGAGCGCCATCGGCGGCGATCACGACCTGATGAGTCGGATCAGGATGTTTCGCCGCTGCGAGATGGTCCGGCTGGCTTGGCGCGATCTATCGGGCGACGCGAATTTGCATGAGGTCATGGCCACCATGACAGAACTGGCCGATGCGTGTCTTCAGCTCGCACTCGACCATCTCTATCGCGAGGCCGTTGAGTCCTGGGGTGTTCCGATAGGAGCAGATATTCGGTCGGCCGTGCAACTATCTGTGATCGCGTTGGGCAAGCTAGGCGGAGGTGAACTTAACTTTTCATCCGACGTGGACTTAATGTTTGCCTATGCCGACGAGGGACGCACTACCGGGAAACCGTCGATCAGTAATCACGAATTCTTCACACGTCTCGCGCGTCGAGTCATTAAGGTGATCGATGAGACCACCGAGGATGGCTTTGTTTTTCGTATGGATTTGCGCCTTCGACCCAATGGCGAAAGTGGTCCGTTGGCGCTCTCTTTTGATGCCATGGAGCACTATTACCAGACCCACGGCCGTGACTGGGAGCGCTATGCCTTAATAAAGGCTCGAGCGAACGCTGGTGATACCGAGGCTGGGGAGGAGTTGCTCGCTCGACTTAGGCCTTTTGTTTATAGAAAGTACCTGGACTACGGCGCCTTCGAGTCGATCCGCTCCATGAAGGCCCTGATCGAGGCAGAAATCAAGCGCAAGGGGATCGCAAATAACATCAAGGTGGGGTCCGGTGGTATTCGAGAGATCGAGTTTATTGCTCAGAGTTTTCAGCTAACCCGTGGTGGGCGCGAACGCTTGTTACAAACTCCACGACTTTGCCAGGCACTTAGTCGCTTGGCCGAATTACGGATTCTGAGCGAGCACAAAACAACGCAACTCGCTGAGGCTTACCAGTACCTGCGTGCGGTAGAGCATCGTTTACAGATGGTCGCAGACGAGCAGAACCATACGCTTCCCAGCGATTCTATCGAGCAACAGCGACTCGCCTATGCAGTCGGCCACGACGACTGGCACTCTTTTCGCGCTGCCTTAAATGCGGTCATGGCCGGGGTTCATAGACAGTTTGAGGAGGTGTTCGCGATCCCTGAACACACACGATCTCATCCTCAGGAACAGGCCTTGACGGAGTTTTGGCTGGATGCAGGCGATCCGCAGCTCGCCAACGAGGCCCTTAGGCGTGTTGGCTTCGCAGATCCACAGGCCGCGGCGGGGCTGTTACACCGTTTACGCACAGGACCAATGTACCGGGCGTACTCGACCTGGGCGCGTGAGAGATTGGATCGACTCATGCCTCGTCTGATTGTCGCGGTGGGACTCAGTAGTGATCCGATGATCGCCCTTACTCGTCTTATTGATCTGTTGCATTCCATCGGTCGTCGCGCGGCATACCTGGCTCTACTCGCCGAAAACCCCATGGTGTTGGATCAGCTAGTGAAGCTCGCGTGCGTCAGTCCATGGGTCAGCTCGTGGATCTGTCAACATCCGCTGCTGCTAGATGAACTGCTGTATCCGGCCTCCTCTTACCAACCTGCCGCGCCCGAGGAACTAGCCAGCGAATTTGCAAGACATCTTAACCAAACCCCCCCTGACGATTTGGAAGCGCAGATGGATATCCTACGCGAAGTTCGCCACGGACACGTGCTGCGGGTGGCAGCCGCAGATTTGGCGGAAAGAATCGATGCGCAGCAAGTTGCGGCTCAGCTCAGTGCGGTCGCAGATGCCGCACTTAAGTATTCTTTAGCGGTGGCGCACAGAAGCTTGGACTCAAAACTTGCCGACAAAAAGGCAGGCCAAACACTTACACTTGAGGAACCGGGTTTCGCAGTGATCGCCTATGGGAAGCTGGGTAGCGAGGAGCTCGGCTACAATTCCGACCTCGACCTCATTTTTCTTTATGATACCGATGCGATTGCTGACCGCCGATCGGACACCTTGAGGACGATACCAGACAGCCAGTACGCGGTGCGTCTAGGACAGCGGTTGGTGCACGTCCTTACCACCCGCACGGCGGCCGGTAGCCTGTACGAAATCGATATGCGTTTGCGTCCCAGTGGCCGTTCAGGCCCACTGGTCACCGCTGTGGAGGCGTTCCAAAGTTATCAGCTGGAGCGCGCTTGGACCTGGGAGCATCAGGCGCTGGTGCGTGCTCGGGCTGTGACCGGGGATGACAGCTTAGGCAGGCAGTTTGAACAAATAAGACGCAGCATACTGTGTCAGCACCGCGACCCGGAGACTCTACGCAAAGATGTGGCTGAGATGCGATCGAAGATGATGTCCTCGCACGTATCTCGAGTAGAAGGTTTTGATGTTAAGCATGACCACGGAGGTATTGTTGATATCGAGTTTATAGTTCAATATTACGTGCTACTTAGGGCCGCTGATCACCCGGAAATAACGCGCTACAGAAGCACGATAAAACTACTGGAAGCACTCGCGGAAGTCGGTGTTCTGAGCGAGCGGACAATGAGGACGGTGCGTGATATCTATCGTCGTTATCTCGCTGCCGAGCATCACCTTCAACTCGCCGATCAATCAGTTTTGGTCGAACACGGTGAGTTCGCGAAACTACGCCACGAGATAGCGCAGGCATGGGATAACACGTTCAATGGCTAGTGCGCGCGAAAGCTTTGGATGTACGGGGAAAACGTGAAAATCAAAGTAATACCGGACGGGAGTTAGTTGAAATGTCTTACGCGGACCGCGATGGAGTCATTTGGAGTGATGGTGAGTTAGTACCTTGGCGTGAGGCAACTGTGCATGTGTTGACTCATACTTTGCACTATGGGCTGGGTGTATTCGAAGGCGTACGTGCCTACAAGACCGACAGCGGCACAGCAATCTTTCGTCTCGAAGATCACACCGACCGGCTGTTCCGTTCTGCTCACATTCTCAATATGAGTGTTCCGTTTGACAAAGATGCCCTCAACCAAGCGCAACGAACCGTGGTGCGGGAGAATGGACTGGAAACAGCCTATATTCGTCCGATTGTCTTCTACGGCTCTGAAGGCATGGGGTTGCGTGCCGATAATCTGTCGACACATGTGATGATCGCTGCATGGGAGTGGGGAGCCTACCTCGGCGAGGAAGGCATGCAACGTGGTATCCGCGTGAGGACCTCTTCATACACCCGTCTTCACGTGAACATCTCCATGTGTCGAGCAAAGGCCTGTGGTCACTACATCAACTCAATACTTGCTCTGCAAGAAGCTTTGTCTTGTGGTTATGATGAAGCACTGTTGCTGGATGCAGAGGGTTATGTGATGGAAGGGTCCGGGGAGAACATATTCATCGTGCGGAATGGCAAGGTATTTACCCCTGATCTCACTTCTGCCTTAGAAGGAATTACCCGGGATACCACTGTTCAACTTCTCAACGAGATGAATATCGAACTCGTTGAGAAACGCATCACTCGGGACGAGGTCTATATCGCTGACGAGGCCTTTTTTACAGGCACTGCCGCCGAGGTCACCCCGATTCGTGAGCTGGATGGGCGTGCCATTGGCACTGGCACGCGCGGTCCCATTACTGAGAAATTGCAAGCCGCGTATTTCGACCAAGTGCATGGCAGGAGAAACCAGCACCCAGAGTGGCTGGCTTTGGTTCGCTAATGGACGCCGTTGGGGTTGTAAATGGCATGAGGATTATCATATGAGTGAGCAAAACTCTGCTGGAGATGCAAACGGGGGTGATCGCACTCCGAATGCATATCGACAGCACGAAGTAACTGCCGACGATCTGCCACTGCATTGTCCGTTACCAGGCACGACCTTATGGAACTCTCACCCACGGGTGTATCTGCCCATCGAGGACACTGGAGAGGAACGTTGTCCTTACTGTGGCACGGTGTACGTTCTCAAGAAGTGAATATCGGTGAGGTACCTGACGGTGGGATTGGTTCAGGAGAGACTACTGTCGATACGGCACTAAACCGCAACGGTCGGGTGCTGATAGTGGGTCCGTCGTGGGTTGGGGACATGGTGATGGCCCAGAGTCTATTCAAGACTGTCAAGGCGGAACATCCGGCTGCCCATATCGATGTGCTTGCTCCAGAGTGGACTCGACCTTTAACGGCACGTATGCCCGAGGTGGCGGATGCCATTTCTTTACCTTTGGGGCACGGTGAGCTGCGTCTCTCTGATCGGTACCGTTTGGGTCGTAGCCTCGCGGCGAAGCGCTATACGCACAGCATCATTTTGCCGAACTCCCTCAAATCGGCGCTTATTCCATACTTTGCTGGCATTCCACGACGTACTGGCTATCGCGGAGAGATGCGCTGGGGATTACTCAATGACATGCGCCGGCTCGATCGAGCGCGGGCGCCGATGACAGTACAGCGCTTTGTCGCTCTTGCGAGGGATTCAGATCAACCAGTGCATACGGATTTTCCCGTGCCCAGGCTTGAGGTGCCTAAAGGAGGACTGGAATACGCATTAGGAAAGTTGGCGTTGCAACGCCCCAAGGGTAGGGTGATGGCCCTTTGTCCCGGTGCGGAGTACGGGCCTGCGAAGCGCTGGCCGGCGGAACATTTCGTGGACATTGCCAAGCGGAAATTGGACCAAGGGTGGGCTGTCTGGCTCTATGGCTCACGCAAGGATGCACCGGTAAGCAGTGAGATTGATCGCCTCACAGGAAATCGCTGTGTAGATCTCGCTGGGCGTACCAAACTGGATGAGGCCATCGACTTAATGTCTATCGCCGATGTGGTGGTTACTAATGATTCTGGCCTGATGCATGTGGCCGCGGCGCTAGGTCGCAAGATTGTCGCGTTGTACGGGTCCTCCAACGCCAGTCATACCCCGCCCATCAGCGATAAGGCCAAAGTGCTATCTCTAGGGTTATCGTGCAGCCCCTGCTACAAACGGGAGTGTCCTCTGGGTCACTTGAAGTGCTTGCGTGACTTGTCGCCAGGCCAAGTGCTGGCCGCGGTCGATGAACTCTGCCCGTAGCACGGCGGGGACGTCTGGGGTGTGGTTTGGGTATATTAGGCGGACTTTACCGATCAAAGAATACGAGAATCGAGTAGTGAGCTCACCCCGAGTCGCGAGCATTGCTCGGTGCGCACCCATTCGGTGCTATGATGTTCGTCATGCTTTTAGATTGGGATCAATTACACTGTTAGGGACAGCCTGATTACATGAAATTCGCTTTCTGTCTATACAAGTATTTCCCCTATAGCGGGTTGTCCCGAGATTTTCTGCGCATTGTGTTGTCCTGCCAGGAGCGTGGTCACGATCTTACGGTGTTCGCCACCGAATGGCAGGGTGAGCGCCCTGATAGTGTGAATATTCATTTGTTACCGGTGCGTCGCTGGATGAACCACGCGCAAAACGCCGCTTTCTATAGAAAACTACAGTCCATTCTGGAACAAGATGCATACGACGCTGTAGTAGGTTTTAACAAGATGCCTAGTTTGGACATCTACTACGGCGCTGATTATTGCTATGTGGGTCGAACGGCGCCGAGGCATAGCCTACTGTACCGATTGACGCCGCGTTACCACCACTTTTGCAGCTTCGAAAGAGCGGTATTCAGCCACAAAAGTACAACGGGGATCCTGTCGTTGTCGGAGCGGGAGAAGACGGTTTATCAACAGTACTACGGTACACCAGATCGCCGGTTTTTCCTGTTGCCGCCAACCTTGGATCGATGCCGGCGGCGTAGCGGCAGGTGCGATCAAACTCGTTTGAAGATGCGTCAGGCACTGGGCGTCGATCGCAACGACTACGTGCTGCTGTTCGTCGGCTCTGGTTTCAAGACAAAAGGTCTGGACCGCGCAATCAGCGCATTGGCATCGCTACCGCGGCATATGCGTGATCGCGCGCACTTGCTTGTAGTCGGACAAGATCACGCTGCTTTGTTTCGGCGCTATGCCAGACGCTTAGGGGTCGCCGCAAACGTCAGGTTTCTGGGTGGTCGATCTGATATTCCGGAACTTCTGAGAGCCGGTGATTTACTGATTCATCCTGCGTATAGCGAGAACACCGGTACAGTATTGCTTGAAGCGATCACCTCCGGGCTGCCTGTGCTGGCCACGGACGTTTGCGGTTATGCGCCGCATATCGAGCGAGCTAATGCGGGTCGAGTGCTGAGCTCTCCGTTTTCACAAGATGCACTTGATAAGGAGTTGGTGGAAATGCTCGCCTCTTCTGAGTGGGAGGCCTGGTCCCGTAACGGACTTGATTACGGATGCAAGCCAGAGCTCTACGCGATGCCAGAGAGTGCAGTAGAGGTGATCGAGCAATGGGCGCAGGCCAAGGCTTCTGATAAGCACAATCATGTCGCTCAGCAGCGGCGCGGTGACATCACCACCATGTACTTGACTGGTGAGTTTCAACAGCAAGTGAATGGTGGAGACAAATTTGAGGACCTGATGTCGATCACGGGCGAGGTCTACAGAGAAGCACCAGGTCGACGGACGCTACGGTTTGTTCGCGGGGGAAAGGCCTATTTTCTAAAAGCACACACCGGGGTAGGCTGGAAGGAAATAATGAAGAACCTGCTGTATTTTCGCCCCCCAGTTCTTGGGGCCGAAAACGAATGGCATGGCATTCACCGCTTGCAGCGTTTGAACATCGATACGATGCATGTGGCAGGATACGGTGTCAGCGGGAAAAACCCCGCTCGGCGACGATCTTTTATCATCACAGAAGAGTTGTCCAGGACGGTAAGTCTGGAGGATTATTGTGCGCAGTGGAGGCGGCGACCACCCCGAACCCCTGCTCAGGTGGAGTTTAAGCGGTGGGTTATTGGCAAGGTTGCTGAGATCGCCCGGCAAATTCACAGTAATGGCGCTAATCATCGAGACTTCTATCTGTGTCACTTTCTACTGTCAACCGAACCAAGTTTCGATTCGCCAGAACCCGAGCGCAGCAAGTTGTATCTGATCGATTTGCATCGCATGCAATTGCGAGGGCAAACGCCTACACGTTGGTTGGTGAAGGACGTATCAGGCTTGTACTACTCAACCATGGATATCGGGTTGACTCGACGGGATTTGTTCCGTTTCATGTGCGCTTACCGCGGCAAGCCTTTGCGTGAGATTCTCGCAACGGAGAAACGATTCTGGAAGCGTGTACGAACGCGCGGTCTTAACTTATACGCGGCAGAGCAGCGCAGAGCGCAGCGAAACATCGTGCAAAAGGCGAGAACGACAATAAGTAGCTCGTTTGGACAATAGTAACGAACCGGACCGCTATGCACGGTGAGCCGGAGACAATTCGCCGCAAGAATTTCACCCGAGTAGTAGTCTATGATGTCCGTGATTCATCCGATCAATTGAAGGAGTTGTTGGACGACCCGGATCGATATCTTTTGGATCGCGGTGGGAGCATCTTGAAGACTGATCGTGCGTCCACCGTTGGGCTCGCCGAGATCGACAGCCGCACGCTGGTAATCAAACGCTACAACACTAGGGGGATTGGACACGCAATTAGGCGCAGCCTGCGCCGATCTCGCGCCAGCATCTGTTGGCGTAACGCACACGATTTGCTGAATATTGGGGTTGAGACACCAAGGCCTGTGGGGTTCATCGAACAGCGATTCGGACCTGTACGCAGGCGTTCCTATCTGATTACAGAATATGTCCAGGGAGAGGTATGTCTAAGCTTCTTTCAGTCAAACAAAAACGATGAACTCCTCTCCAAGGTAACGACGGGTCTGGTGACTGTCTTCCAGACGCTAGCCAAGTGTCGCATGTCGCACGGAGATCTTAAGGCTACCAACATCATTATCCAAGAGGGTTGTCCAATATTGATTGACCTCGACGGGATGCACAGCCATCGCTCGACATTCGCCTTTCAGCGGGCATTTGAACGGGATAAGGAGCGCTTTTTGCGAAATTGGTCAGAGATGCCAGCCATAGAGGAGTTGTTTCGCGCCCGACTTACGGGTCCTTGATCTGCTGTGAGTTTGCCGCGTTGCTGGTGATTATTCCAATGTTATGGTACCGATGCTGTTAAACAGCAGCACACGACTGCCTTTAGGACCTTCAAAGACCTTTATTGGCTTACGCTTGAGTAATTCAAGAAGACGCGGTTCTCGATAGCGGTACCCGTGTTTGAGATGAACCGCTAAAACATCATAGCGCCGCCACTCACCATTTCGGATTAGCTTGACTATCTCATTCCACGAGTCGCTGGAAGACTTGGAGTCGATGGGCTTGTCCGCATAGAAATTAATCACACTGGTATTGCTAAGAACGGACGCCTGGGCTTGAGTATTGTGTTTCAGCCACAAACCAGCCTCCTTGATGTATCCCCGCGAGCTAATCGTATCCAAGCTTTTGAAGCCAGTGGCCATAAACAACAGCAACACCGTGGCAAACATCCAGTTTCCCTTCGACTTATACCCATTCTTGGCTCGCCATCCGTCATAGAGGTGGGCGAGGCCGAACGGCGCCGCAATGAGTAGCGTGAGTGGCAAGGCTGCGGAATAGCGTTCTGTGGAGAACAAGTCAACTACCACTACCACACTTGCGATGTATAGATTGCATAAGACCAAACCGTACCAAAAGCACTTCGACCTAGCGTCAGGAAATACAATTCTACGATGCAGCGAGTATCCGACAAGTAAGACATGCGTAGGAGTGAGCTTGGAGACTGTTTCCACGACTACGATTACGACCAATGCAAGTATCAGGACAGCTTGTGCATATTGGCCTGAGAATCGTCCCAGCAAATCCCTTTCTATTGCGTCTACCTTATCCGAAAGTTCGTTGATCAACTGACCCCAAGCAATTTTGAGGGCCTCGGGAACCGAAGGAATTACGTTGCCATCATCGACGGCCGGTGACCAGGTCCACCACACTAACGCTGCAACTGTTGCGGCGAAAAAACCCAGAGCCAACGTCGTGGAGATCACTCCTTTCGCTGAGGATATAAGCCTGCCTCGGTGCAGAAACAGTAGAAAATATCCTACAAAGGCTATTGCCTCGACTCGGAACATCGTCGCCACCGCTAAAGCACCTACCCATCCCACCCCAAAAAATACGCTTGGGTATCGCGAGTAGCGCATAAAGAACACTATGGACAACAAATAGAAGGAAACGTAGCCAAGATCTTGCCCAGCGGATGCGCGATACTCGTTTATGGTCGGATAGAACAACGCCACTAGCATAGCGGTCACCAAGGATGCGCGGTTAGCACCCAAGCTTCGGATGACAGCCATAAATGATATGACCATTAGTATTGCCAAGAAGGTGTTCAGGATGTAGAGCGAAACGTCGACTGGAATCCGAATACCGACACTGACCAAGGCGATTAACGAGGAGTAGAAAGGCCATTTGTCCACAGTAAGCAACGCGTCCCAGTGACCCTGAGTCAACAAGCGTGCGGCGTGCAGGTAGACAACACCATCGTTGTCAATGACATTATCGGTGTATACGCACCACGACGAGATCAAGATGCTTAGTGCGATAGCGAGCACGAATACGCTTGTATCACCGTGCGGTTTTAGATCGCGCATTGCTATTGGATAGCGAGATAGGGATTGCTTTCGTGATGTTATGAGTCGTCGGTATCATAGCTTGCCGATGCTATGTATCCTACCTGTAACGGGTTAACGGTTGCCGCGACTGCGTTGATACTACCGGCGCGCCGAAGAACGTCCAAACGTATAGGGGGAAGCCAAGATTGAATATAACGCCAAGAACACCACAACTCTCTCTGGGGGATTATCGGGCCGCCGTTGAGGCGGCGTACCTCTCAGATGAAGTGAAGCAACAGTGTCAGCGACTTTGGAGTCGAGATCCCTCTCTTTGGTCGCCGGAGGCCTTAGTGCAAGAGAAGATTCGAGAGCGGCTCGGCTGGCTCCATGTGGCCGATACGATGTACGACCGATTAAGCGACCTCCGTAGCTTCACCGACCAGATAATGCGGGATGGATTTACGCAGGTGGTGCTCCTCGGCATGGGAGGGTCTAGCTTAGCACCCGAAGTGCTCGCCATGATCTTCGGAGCGGCACCTGGTCATCCTCAACTGCTTGTAGTGGACACCACATCACCAAGAGCTATCCATTCGGTCTGCGCGCTTGTTGATTTTGATCGCACCTTATTCATTATCGCCAGTAAGTCAGGCACAACCACGGAGACACTCGCACTTGAACAATATTTCTTTGAGCGCATTCGCACCCAAAAAGGTGATGCCACCGGCCGCCAATTCGTGTCTATCACGGATCCGGGTCAGGCGCTTGCAGTGTCTTCGGAGCAGCGGGGTTATAGGCGCGTATTTCTAAACTTTGCTGACATTGGTGGACGTTACTCGGCTCTGAGCTATTTTGGGCTGGTGCCCGCCGCACTGTTGGGTGTCGACCTGAAGCTGTTTATAGAGCGAGCACAACAAGAAATGGCACTGTCGATGTCAGGTTTGAACAATGCCGCTTATCAACTGGGGAGCGTGCTAGGTACTTTGGCCAAGCATGGGCGCGATAAGTTGACCCTGGTCCTTTCACCAGATCTGCGTCCCTTGGGCGCCTGGATTGAGCAGTTGGTGGCGGAAAGCTTGGGCAAAGATGGTGTCAGTATTGTCCCTATTGATACAGAACCGTTGGGGGCGCCGGAGGTATACGGACAAGATCGATTGTTTGTCTCGGTCTCAGCGGGCACCGATCGGCGTAGAGATGGTGGGTTGGATGCCTTGGCTCGTGCGGGTCATCCAGTAGTCAGGTGGTGTGTTAATGACCGTTATGATACCGCGGCGGAGTTTTTTCGCTGGGAGTTTGCAACAGCAGTGGCCGGCGCGGTGCTGCGGGTTAATCCTTTCGACGAACCCAATGTGGCAGAAAGCAAGGAGGCTACGCGTAGCGCGCTGGTGCAGTGGGAGAACACCGGGGAGTTGTTCAGTGAACCTCCGCTGTCGCAGGACCGGTGGTTGGTGGCGTTTGGTAGTGGAGCAATGTTTGACGGCTGTGCCACCATAGAGTCCTGCCTCACCGCCTTAGTGCGGAGTATTGTACCCGGCGACTATTTCACTATTTTGGCCTACCTGGCGCAGGAGCCGAGCGTCGATGAGTGTCTCCATGACTTGCGTCGAGCTGTGGGTCGAAAGCTATGTGTCGCAACGACCATTGGATATGGCCCCCGGTACTTGCATTCGACCGGTCAGCTCCATAAGGGCGGCCCGAACAACGGCGCGTTTTTGCAACTCACTTGTACGCCAGATAAAGATCTTGCTATACCTACTGCGCCCTATAGCTTTGGCGTTCTGCATAGAGCTCAGGCGTTGGGGGACTTTACTGCTCTGCAGGATAGAAGCCGTAGAGTGCTATGTGTGCATCTTGGCAGCGACGTGGATTCTGGTCTCGAGTCGCTGCGTCGGCGCCTATACGCGACCCTCGGTTTGGCGGGTTAGCACAACGGTTGTTATGCAAAGGCAACTCATTTTGTCGATCTTCTGTATGAGCCGGGAAAACCCCTCCTGATTTCATAGGAAATCATCAACCGTTGCTCGACGCCAACTGGCCCAGAGTACTTTCCATTTTCCATCGTCCTTCTCGACAAAATCCAACTCGAATCGATGTAGGTCGGCGCGCAAGCGGGCGAGGGCGTCGCTGCCCTCAATGCGCTGTCCCGCCATTGCGGCATAGACTGTTGCGTGTGCTTTGCGAGTTGAATTATCTACGGTGAGATCTTCGATTTTGGTGAACAAATGGATCGATTTATGTTGCAAAAAGTAGTAACGGATCAACGCCGCTATGGCACGCTTGTCTTGACCACGCTCGTCGGCGTAGTCA
Organism: Gammaproteobacteria bacterium; assembly: GCA_029861795.1. Next base: position 48,591 of record JAOTYS010000001.1, read on the forward strand.
ACGGCTACCATCTGTTCCAACACCTTCGTGTCTTGTGCTTCGGCAGCCGCCTGTGCGCGCCCAATCAACGCGCGTACTTGGTCTTCTGGACTGTCGCTATCGGTGGAACATCCGCATAGCAGGACAACCACAAAAACTAGAGTGGCGAGCGGGTGCGTGATCACCCAAGTCGACAACACCATCCTAGTCTAGCTCGACTAGCCGCCGAGGCGGCAGTCCACATGTGTGTCAGCCGACTGCCGGGATCTCTCGGGTCGACCGCTTTTTTGGAGGGAAAGACTCATGCTCTGCGCTGTTGATCTCGATGGTGGTCGACTCGTTCGCAATTGGTGTCGAGGGGCTTTTAGTATCGGTTTCATGTTTGCCCTTTTGAGTCGTGGATTTAGCTGGCGTTTTCTGGCGTGCGCCCTGGGGCTTTGATCTGCCGCGTGCCCGGTCGGCTCGATCAGGATACTGTTCCCGGGCGATAGGTGGCTTAGGGCTCACCAACAAATCATCCGTGATCTTTTTTACGGGGATGGGATGGCCGATGTACTCCTCGATGTCCGCCAAAGAAAACGCGTATCGTTCACACGCGAAACTGACGGCGTCTCCATTGGTTCCGGCCCGTGCCGTGCGGCCGACCCGATGCACGTAGTCTTCTGAATCCTGCGGCAGATCGAAGTTGAAAACATGGCTGACATTCTCGATATGTAGCCCACGGGCCGCGAGGTCCGTGGCCACCAGAATAGAGATCCCGCCGCTCTTGAACATCTCTAGAAGCCGTTCTCGTTTAAGCTGTGGCACATCGCCAGATAAGACGGCAACGCTGTAGTCATTGCCCTTAAGCCAACGAAAGACATCCTCCGCAGCGTGTTTGGTGTTGACGAATACCAGTGTGCGACTTGCTTCTGTTTTCTGCAGTAGCCTAATCAGTAGTCTTATCTTCTCTTCGTTTGCAGGGTAGTAGATCGACTCCCGTACCCCTTCCACAAGGATCCGGTCGGATTCAATTTTGACGATCTGTGGATTGTTCATGTGTTCATAAGCGAGCTCGCTCACCCGGTGTGACAGAGTCGCCGAGAATAGAAGATTGAGACGCTCGTCTGGCGGTGGCAAGCGCCGCAATAAGTATCGAATGTCGCGAATGAAACCGAGGTCAAACATGCGGTCCGCCTCATCCAGGACAACTACTTGAACGGCTTTGAGGTCGAATATGTGCTGCTTGAAGTAGTCGATTAGTCGCCCCGGTGTACCGACTAGTATGTCCACTCCTTGGGATAGCAAGTCTCTTTGTTTTTCGTATGCGGTGCCGCCATAGGCCAGTCCCAGCTTATAGTTTGTATATTTGCCAAGATTCTCCGCGTCCCGGTGAATCTGGATCGCCAGCTCGCGGGTGGGGGCTAGTATGAAAGCCCTAGGTTGTGTGGGTTGGCGTGAAGCACTGCACGGATGACGTAATAGATACTGATATGTCGCGAGCAAGAAAGCGGCGGTTTTGCCCGTTCCAGTTTGGGCTTGCCCAGCGACGTCCCGGCCTGCTAGCGCGGGTGGTAGCGCCTCTGCTTGAATAGGGGTGCAACGCTCGAAATCCGCGTCTCTCAGACCGTCGAGCAAGGTCTGATCCAACTTCAGTTCGCTAAACGTTTGGTTTGTAAGATGTTTTTGTGGCACAACTGATTCTAAGCATAGCAGAATTTCGCCACCAGATGGACTTGAAATAGGATGATGATTAGGCTCAAATACAAACTGTAAGACACCGCCGCACGATATAATAACGCTATAATTACTTTAGCGGGTAAACTTTAAAGGCTCCCGGAATTCCATGTCTGGAAATATTGTACATGTTAGCGACGACTCTTTTGAGGAAGAGGTGTTAAAGTCTTCTCAGCCAGTGCTCATCGATTACTGGGCGGAATGGTGTGGGCCGTGCAAAATGATCGCACCGGTGCTGGAGGAGATCGCCGAAGAGTATTCCGGAAAGCTGCGAGTGGCGAAGCTAAATATAGACGAAAACCCGGCAACGCCACCAAAATACGGCATACGCGGTATACCCACGCTGATGCTCTTCAAGAACGGCAATGTGGAGGCGACGAAAGTGGGAGCAGCATCGAAGTCGCAGCTCACTGCCTTCATCGATGGCAATCTTTAACAGACTAGGCAATTATTTGTGCTATAATAATTAACGCATTTGAATACCCATAACTGGGCTAACGAATCGCAACTTTTCCTGATTTCTTAACATTCCGCACATAATTTTTCTTAGACCCCCGTGGCGTTGTGCTGGGATCGCTCTCGGTGCTGATTGCCCGCTCAAGCTCAAATCGTTATGTCTCTAAATCTTGCTGAACTGAAGAAGAAACCGCCAACAGACCTCGCAGAGCTCGCGCGCTCCATGGATCTGGAAGGCGTGGGGCGCATGCGCAAACAAGATCAAATCTTCGCCATCCTAAAGGCCCAAGCCCGCAAGGGCGAGGACATCATGGGGGAAGGGGTGGTGGAAATTTTGCAAGATGGGTTCGGATTTTTGCGCTCCGCGAATGCCTCTTATCTTGCTGGTCCGGACGATATTTACGTCTCACCCAGTCAGATCCGGCGCTTCAACTTGCGCACCGGTGACACGGTCGCAGGTCTCATTCGTCCTCCGAAAGACTCCGAGCGTTATTTCGCGTTGCTCAAAGTTGAGAGCATTAATTTCCAGTCGCCGGACGAGGCCAAGAATAAGATTCTTTTCGAGAATCTCACACCATTGCATCCAGATGAGCGCGTCCGTCTTGAGCGGGAGAATGGATCGGCAGAAGATCTGACGGCCCGGGTGATAGATCTGATTGCGCCCATCGGTAAGGGGCAGCGTGGCTTGATTGTGTCTTCACCCAAGAGCGGAAAGACGGTGATGTTGCAACAGATCGCTCAGTCTATTACGGCAAATCATCCGGACTGCATTTTGATGGTGTTGCTTATCGATGAGCGTCCGGAGGAAGTGACCGAGATGCAGCGCTCAGTGCGCGGAGAGGTGATCTCTTCGACCTTCGACGAGCCGGCATCGCGTCATGTTCAGGTGGCGGAGATGGTGATCGAAAAGGCGAAACGTTTGGTGGAACATAAAAAGGACGTGGTGATATTGTTGGATTCGATTACCCGTCTCGCCCGCGCTTACAACACAGTCGCCCCCGCTTCAGGTAAGGTACTCACCGGCGGCGTTGACGCCAATGCGCTGCAGCGACCCAAGCGATTTTTTGGGGCCGCACGTAATATCGAAGAAGGTGGAAGCCTGACGATACTAGCGACAGCGTTGATTGAAACCGGCTCCAAGATGGACGATGTAATCTACGAAGAGTTCAAAGGAACTGGGAACTTTGAGATTCACCTCGATCGGAGAATTGCGGAAAAACGTGTCTATCCCTCCATAATCATCAGTAGATCTTCCACTCGACGGGAGGAACTCCTGACAGAGCAAAGCGAACTCCAAAAGATATGGCTCCTGCGTAAGCTATTGCACCCTATGGACGATAGCCAGGCCATTGAGTTTCTCCTGGATAAGCTTCGTGCGACCAAGAATAATGCCGAGTTCTTCCAGTCCATGAATCGCTAGCGCGACTTGCGAGGAGACCACGGGTTGCTTATGATCCACCGCCCACTCAACGGACCGCAGAGTCCTTCGACTGAGAGGCTACGCAAATGAAGTCGGGCATACATCCAGAGTACAATGAACTCAAAGTGACCTGTGTGTGCGGAAATACATTCACAACTCGTTCCACTCTGAAGGGCGAGCTACACGTGGAAATATGTTCGTCCTGTCATCCGTTCTATACGGGCAAGCAGAAGATGGTTGACACGGCCGGACGAGTTGGCAAGTTCCGCAAGAAATATGGCATGAAGCAATAAGCACAGGTGCGATGGACCCACCTCTAAAGCGCCTAATGGGCGCTTTGTTTTTGGTATGTATAGCATTCGCTCCCACTGCGCGATGTTGGTTCCCGTGGGGGCGTTTCGGCGATGAACGACTGATGGCACTGAAGTGGGGGAGCAGCGTGCGAGCAGGTAACTAGGAGATCCTTCTCTTCGTTAGTGAACGCGGTATGATATGGTGAGTTAGCGAGTAATTGGAGGTTGCCGTGTTAATTAGATTGGTATCATTGGTCGTCTGTGGGCTGGGGATCGTGTTGTCTGGCTGCGCTACCAATCCGGTCACCGGAAAAAGCAACTTTGTCATGCTGTCCGAGGAACAGGAACTCAAGATCGGCAGAGAAGCCGACGATGACGTCAAAAAACGCTTCGGTGTTTATGATGACAAAGAATTGAACGATTATGTTCAGCGCGTGGGCCAGCGGCTGGCGGAACAGAGTCACAGACCGGGGTTAATCTATCGCTTTACGGTGTTGGATACCCCTGATGTAAACGCGTTCGCCCTTCCCGGCGGGTACATCTACATCACGCGTGGATTAATGGCCTATTTAAACTCTGAAGCCGAACTCGCTGGTGTGTTGGGTCACGAGATCGGGCATGTCACCGCGCGCCATGGCGTGCGACAGTATTCGGCAGCGCAAGCCGCCGGGATCGGCTACACGATCGGCACGATCTTGGTGCCGGAGCTGGCGGGCCAGGGCGCACGATCATTGTTTTCCGTATTAAGCACGTCACTTTTGAGTGGCTACGGTAGAAAGCATGAGCTCGAGTCAGACCGTCTCGGAGCGCAGTATCTCGCTCGCAGCGGCTACGACCCACAAGCGATGTTGGAAGTGATCGGTGTGCTCAAGAATCAAGAGGTGGCGGCGAAAGAGATAGCGGAGAAGGAGGGTCGAGAGGCGAATACCTACCATGGGGTGTTTTCGACTCACCCCGATAATGACCAACGTTTACAAGAAGTGATAGCAGAAGCAGGAAAAGTGGAGGCAAGCGATTCACCTTATCAGGGCCGCCAAGAATATATTGACCAGATAGATGGTTTGGTGTTCGGCGACAGTCCATCGCAAGGTGTGCGCCGTGGGCGTTACTTCTATCATCAGGAGTTGGATTTCAAGCTTGCCTTTCCTGAAGGTTGGCGCACTAACAATCTCCCCGACCGCGTCGACTCCAGCCCTCGGGAAAACGACGCAATACTCCAGGTGACCATGACAGATCGTAATCGGCAGGTATCACCGCTGGTGTTCATATCAAAACGTCTGAAACAATCGAAGCTACAGCAGGCACGGGAGATGACCATCAACGGCTTCAAAGTAGGCACGGGAGTGGGCAAGATGACGACTCCGTTTGGGTATAAGGCCACCCGGATAATAGTGCTTTATGACGGCGATAGAGCGTTCATGTTTTTCGGAGCTACCAAGGGAACAGATCTAAGCAAATATGACGACGATTTCTTAGCTACTGCCAGAAGCTTTGACCGGCTGAGCGAAGAGGATCGTGGTTATGCGAAAGGCCTTCGAATATCGGTGGTGAAGGCTAGCTCATCCGATAACATCGAGGCGCTTGCTAAGCGTTCCCCTCTTAACAAATATCCGGAAGTGCAATTACGTCTGCTTAACGATTTGTACCCATCCGGCGAGCCCAAGCCGGCGCAACTATTGAAGATGATCGAATAGCGCTGGATACGCTTCCAACCACTCTAGGAGTTACGCGGCGACCTCTCACGCTGGAGCTATGACGACAACGGTCGGTGATTTGGTTCAGTGGGCGGACCGGCGTTTGACCCAGCATGAGCTCTGCTTCGGTCACGGTACGGACAACGCTTTTGACGAGGCAGCGTGGCTAGTCCTGAGCGTGGCGAAAAAGTCGGCAGTTGATCTGCAGACTGCTTGGGACATTGAAGTAAGCCCGGCGCAGACATCCACGCTCAAAACCCTGATTGAGGAGCGCATACGGTCGCGGAAGCCGACTGCTTACCTGATCAATGAGGCCCACTTTGCGGGCCTGCGCTTCTATGTGGATGAACGAGTCATTGTGCCTCGTTCATACCTAGGAGAGTTTATTCCCGACAGGTTTTGTCCTTGGTTTGAGAATAAAAGCGTAGGTCGCGTGCTCGACCTTTGTACCGGCAGTGGGTGTATCGCAATCGCGCTGGCGAAGGCATTCCCCACGGCCGACGTGTGGGCGAGTGATGTCTCACAGGACGCCCTGGCGGTGGCTGCGATCAACCTAAAGCGGCACCAACTCGAAGAACGCGTTCACTTGGTACGTTCAAATTTCTTCACCGCAATTCCGTGCCGTGATTTCGACTTTATCGTCAGCAACCCACCCTATGTCTGCACTGAGATCATGCGTACCCTTCCTCCCGAGTACCGTGCCGAGCCGCCTCTGGCGATGGAGGCAGGCGAAAGCGGTCTAGACGCTGTAGCTGAGATCTTCCATCAGGCCTATCGGTTTCTCACCGACGACGGCATACTAATCGTGGAGGCAGGGTCGGCTGCGATGGCTGTGGAAAGCCGATACCCAAACGTTCCTTTTACCTGGTTAACCACGGCCGATGCTCAGTCCGGGGTGTGTTTACTCACCAAGACGGAGCTAGTGCAGTATTTTGCGAAGTTAGACTGAGATGGGTCAACGGCGGTGTGGGTGTGTTTCCGATTAGCGTCTAGTGACCCGCAAAGTGCACGACCACGTGTTTATACTTCCACCATCTCGAAATCATCCTTGGTCGCGCCACAGTCGGGACACGTCCAGGTATCGGGTACGTCTTCCCACCGCGTGCCGGGGGTAATCCCTTCATCAGGCAGACCTTTTTCTTCTTCATATATGAAACCGCAAATCACACACATGTAGACTTTGTATTCCATATGTTCCTCTTGACAAAGTGTATTCGTATGGGGGAGCCCGCAGGCGCCGCAGATTCTGTCCGCCCCCGGCTGTCACCCGATAACTGTTGCCACGGCCATCACTGCCTTAAAATACATCGAGGATAAAGCGTACACCGCGGCACAACCACATTATATTCTAGCCCAGGCGAGGGCCGTTTTGGATGAAATGCCAGTGTGATGAGAATACGAGGTCTTTACGTCATCGCCGACACCAGCATTCTGCAGGATGCAGTGCTCGAGACCAAAGCGAGGCAGGCTCTTAGTGGCGGGGCTGAGTTCATCCAGTACCGAGACAAATCCGAAGATCACAACAAGCGCTTGCGCCAAGCTAAGCTACTACAAGGCCTTTGCGCAGAGTTCGACAAGTGTTTCATTGTCAATGATGATCCTGAGCTAGCTCGGCAAGTCGGAGCCGCCGGTGTGCACATCGGGGACAACGACGCAACCATAGAAGCCGCTCGACGTGTGGTAGGGGAGTCGATGATCATCGGCGTGTCCTGTTACAACCGAATCGAGCTCGCGAGGGACGCCGAGCGGCGCGGTGCCCAATACGTTGCCTTTGGCAGCTTTTTCCCCTCTACGGTAAAGCCGAATGCAGTACGGTCAACGTCTAGACTATTGAGGCAGGCTCGTAAGGAGTTGTCTATCCCCATTGTAGTCATCGGTGGCATCACCTACGAGAATGGTGCAGGGTTGATTGAGGCGGGCGCGGATGCACTTGCGGTGATTAGTGCAGTGTTTGATCAGTCCGATGTCTCTTTGGCGTGTAAACGCCTATCAGGATTGTTCTCATCTTCTGGCTCACTATAGTTGTGAGGATGGGCAGCTGTCAGTGAGCTTGGTAGCACGAAAGCGTAGCCGCATATAGTCCACTACCCACACCTTTTGCTCTTCGTCGAAGATCAGTGGCCGCAACGTCTCTCGTACTTCTTGGAGCAGCGACCCACGTTGGGTCTCGGGCACCGCAGCCAAAAAGGATTGGGCGAAGACTTTCAGCCAGTCAACGATATCTCCAGGCAATGGCGTGGGTCGCGGGATGAGCTCAATATAGTCGGGGATAAAGCCGTGCGCATCTAACATTTCGCTATAGTGCGTAACGTTTGGGAAGAACCACGGGTTCCATGCGCTACTCTCGATTCCACGTCGCGCTAAGGCCTTGTCGAGTGCTGTGACGATGTTTTTAACGTTTCCCTCCCCGCCAAACTCAGCGACGAATCGTCCCTGATCTTTGAGAGATCTCCATACTCCCGCTAGCACCCGATCCCCTTGTCTTAGCCAATGCAATGCAGCATTGCTGAAAACCGCATCGAACTCTTGATCGAACAGTATAAACTGGCCGTCCATCACGCGCGCGTCCAATCCCCTTTCCCGGGCCGCCTCCACCTGCTTTGAGCTGGAATCGATGCCCACCACATCGCATCTTTCTTCGGCAAGCTTTTGTGTGAGTGCACCGTCGCCGCACCCCAGATCGAGAATGCGCTCCCCCGGTTGAGGCGCCAGCAAGTCAAGCACGGGCTCTCCCAACTCAGAAACAAAGCGCGCATGAGTTGCGTAGCGATGAGGATCCCAAATCTGTTTCACAGCACTGCGTATCGGTGTAAGGGGAGTCGAGTAGGGAAATTTAAACAATGTGTGGGGAAAATCACAGCATCGAACAAACTAGCCAAGCATACTGCATCACGCAACGGAGTGGCTGGACACGCGACACGGATGTCGCGCCCTCTATTAGGGAGGATGGAGGGTAGGGGCGGATTAGCGCAGGGACCTTGGCGCTATCAAATAGACGATGGGAACGTCGCTTAGTCGACAAGGATGTCGTTCCCGCCCCGCCTTTATGTTATGGATTCGCCTTTCACTTGTTACCAGGTGTAGCGCACAGTGTAGCGAACTGTCGTCTGTGAATCCCCTGGTAAACGTACAGGGAAATGGATGGTACGGGCGTCTTGTTTTTCATAGTCGTGACTCGCCTCATCGATCTGCCAGTTGATCCAGCGATAAAGGTTTTCTTTGATAGTTACTGTGACCGGTTTGAGTTTACGATTGCGAATCTCGATTTCGATGTCCTCTTCAATCCATCGTCGCTGGTTGTCAGTCCTGAAATCAAGCTGCTTGCGCTCACCGATAACGTCGAAGGCGTTTCCAAGTTTAACTATGACCTCTTCGTCTTTCGGTGTGTGGTCGATGGTGTCTTCGCCAATGAACTCCAGTGTGTCGTCGCTCGGATCCAATTTATTCACGCGGACTCGTCCCCCTGGAAGGGGTACACCAAGGCGGTTCTGTGTTGAATTGTCCAAATGCAGATAAACATCCACCTCTTTGTTGGTCTGGATTCCCAGATTTCGATCTATCGCAGGGCGCGGGAAATGACCCTGGAAT
>JAOTYS010000397.1 GCA_029861795.1 Gammaproteobacteria bacterium
CCTAGACTCCCGTCCGCGTTAACCAAATATTTAGGCACCAAAAACAGCGAGATGCCCTTTACTCCCGCCGGTGCGTCGGGCAGTCGGGCCAACACTAAATGAACAATGTTTTCCGTTAACTCGTGGTCACCCCAGGTGATAAAGATCTTCTGGCCGGTGATGCGGTAGTGATCTTCCTCGGGCACCGCCTTGGTACGCACCGTGGACAGATCCGAGCCGGCTTGGGACTCGGTCAGATTCATAGTTCCAGTCCATTCACCGGTCACCATTTTCGGAAGATAGGTCTGCTTCAAGCTTTCTTCGGCGTGCTCTTCGAGCGCCTCGACCGCGCCGGTGGTTAATAGTGGGCACAAAGAAAACGACATATTGGCGGCGTTCCACATCTCATCCACCGCCGTGCTCACGAGTCCCGGCAGTCCTTGCCCGTCGAATTCCGGATTCAGACTGAGTCCGGCCCAACCACCTTCCACGAACTCGCGATAGGCATCCGCGAAACCATTCGGAACCACCACATTTCCGTCTACCAGCTTCGCGCCTTCGATGTCGCCTATCTTATTGAGCGGCGCCAACATTTCACTCGCCAAACGTGCGGCTTCCTCCAGCACGGCGTCTACCAAATCGGGTGTCGCCTCTTCATAACCCGGAAGGGTATTGACTGCATCCAGCCCGGCCAGCTCATTGAGCACGAATTTCATCTCGAGAGTTGGGGCAATGTACGTCGTCATCGTGCTCCTCCAGCTCTTTGCAAAGGTTAACTGTGCAGCTTGTCGAGTTCGGCGGACAGCTGCGGTAACACCTCGAACAAATCGCCGACGATCCCGTAGTCCGCCACTTGAAAAATCGGCGCTTCCTCGTCTTTATTGATCGCGACGATCACCTTACTGTCTTTCATACCGGCTAGATGTTGAATCGCGCCGGAAATGCCTACCGCAATATACAGCTTCGGTGCCACAACTTTTCCGGTCTGGCCTACCTGATAGTCGTTCGGAACAAAACCCGCGTCCACCGCTGCCCGCGACGCACCAATTGCCGCGCCCAGTTTATCGGCGATCTGGAACAATAATTTAAAATTGTCAGCATTACCCATACCGCGGCCGCCAGACACGACGATCTCTGCCGAGGTCAGTTCCGGGCGGTCGGACTCGGTGAAATCCGCGCGGACAAATGTCGATAACCCCGCCCGCTCAGTCGCATTCACGCTTTCAATGTTCACCGACTTGCCTTGCGACACTGCGGGGCCAAATGCCGTGGCCCGCACCGTAATCACTTTGATCGGGTCCGATGACCGTACTGTCGCGATCACATTACCGGCATATATCGGGCGTAAAAACGTATCCGCGGATTCCACACCGATGATGTCCGAGATCTGTGCCACATCCAACAGCGCCGCTACGCGCGGCATGATGTTCTTTCCCGTCGTTGTCGCCGGCGCTAAGACGTGGGAGTACCCTCGGGCGAGTTGGACGATCAACGGAGTAATATCTTCGGCCAACGGATGAGCATAGGTATCCGACTCCGCCAGCAACACTTTGCTGATCCCATCCACCGCGGCGACTGTCTCGGCCACAGCACCACAGTCCGAGCCTGCCACCAGAACGTCCACATCGGTGCCCAGAGCTTGCGCTGCACTTATAGCAGCCAGCGTCGCCGGATTCAGCTTTTTGTCTGAATGTTCCGCTAATACCAATGCGCTCATATTAGATCACCTGGGCCTCGCTCTTTAGTTTATCCAACAGTTCCACCGCATCCGCCACCTTGATGCCCGCGTCTCGCTGCACCGGCTCCGCAACCTTTACTGTCGATAGGCGAGATGCCACGTCTACGCCGAGCTCTTCCGGGCTTAGCGTGTCCAAGGGTTTCTTCTTCGCCTTCATGATATTTGGGAGCTTTACATAGCGGGGCTCGTTCAAACGCAGATCGGTGGTAACAACCGCGGGCAACTTCAAGTTGAGGATCTCTGTTCCCGCATCCACCTCGCGAGCGACCTCAATCGATTCGTCGGTGACAGTCACCTTCGAGGCAAACGTTCCTTGCGACCATCCCAATAGTGCCGCCAACATCTGCCCGGTTTGATTGGCGTCGTCATCGATCGCTTGTTTACCCAACAAGACCAACCTCGGATTTTCTCTCGCTACCACCGCTTTCAGTAGTTTGGCCACGGCGAGCGGCTGCAAATCGGCCCCGGTCTGAACCAGAATACCGCGGTCGACACCCATCGCAAGTGCGGTGCGAAGGGTTTCCTGGCATTGCGCGACGCCAATAGAAACGGCAACGACCTCTTCTGCGGTACCCGCTTCTTTAAGCCTGACCGACTCTTCCACGGCGATCTCATCAAATGGGTTCGTCGACATCTTCACGTTCCCTGTCTCTACACCCGAACCGTCGGCATTTGGCCGCACTTTGACGTTGTAGTCAACAACACGTTTTACGCAAACAAGAATCTTCATCGGCTATCTTCAGTCTTCGATTACTGTTCTGTTCTACATGGTCATCACAATGGATAACCACAATCCGGCCAGACCCTTAGCTACCAACCGGTAAAACGTCTGCCGCCTGGGAATCAGCATGGTATGACGATCTTACTAACGGCCCACTCGCAACATTGGAAAAGCCCAATCCCAGAGCGTAGTCCCGCCAATCGTCGAATTCATAGGGACTCACGTATCGATCCACACACAAGTGACCCCGGCTCGGCTGCAAATATTGGCCCAGGGTCAACATGTCGCAATCGTGCTCGCGCAAATCGCACATGACTTCCCGCACTTCAGCGTCGGTTTCACCCATACCCAGCATCAATCCAGACTTGGCCGGGATGCGCGGATTCAAGGACTTGAAACGCTTCAACAGCAACAGCGAGCCCTTGTAGTCAGCGCCAGGTCGCGTTCTCCGGTATAAGCTTGGAACGGTTTCCAGATTATGATTGAAAACATCCGGAGGCTGCGCAGACAGTATCTGCAAAGCCTTACTTTCCCGCCTGCGAAAATCAGGGACCAAAATCTCGATTTTGATATTTAGGTTCAACGCCTTTACTTCTCGTATACATGCCGCGAAATGTCCGGCTCCTCCATCGTCCAAATCGTCGCGGTCGACGGATGTAATAACGACGTAACTGAGTTGCAGCGCATTCACCGCTTTGGCCAGCTGCCTGGGTTCGTTGATATCGAGTGGCAACGGCCGACCCGTGGCTACATCACAAAACCGGCACCGGCGCGTACAAATATCTCCCATTATCATGAACGTCGCCGTTCCGTTTCCGAAGCATTCCGGCAGATTAGGGCACGCTGCCTCTTCGCACACGCTGTGTAATCGGTGTTGATGGAGCAAGCGCTTGACACGAGAGGCCTTTGAGTTTTGCGCAACCCTGACTCGTAGCCACAGCGGCCTGGAAGGCGACGCGTTTTTCTCAACGACCTCGATTGGAATCTTGGTCTTAACCTGACCAGTCTGGCGTAGACTTCTTTTCGCTGAGCGACTTCTCTCTTTGAACGGAACAACACTCATCTCTGCGTACCATCAGCAATTTTTCATCTAAGCGACATGGGGATTCATCGATACTTCCATCCGACCACACCAGACTTGCCAAACAACTGCAAATCCCCCTTTGTTCTTTCAGCGACTGCCGTGAAGGAAAGCCTTTCTGGATGTTGTTTCAAAACAAAACTCTGTCCGGCATCGGAACTTTCCGCGATGGCCCCATCCATACCCACAGAAACGATCTTGCCGTCTTGCAACCGTATGATGTCGGTTAACGATGCCTTCAGGTCCAAATCGATGCGTTCCCAGGTTTCGCCTCTGTCTGCGCTGCGATAAATACTGCCCCTCATCCCAACGACGACAACCGCTCCGTCGTTAAGCACAAGCCCTCCCCAGAATGAACCTTCGTATCCCGTCTCCATCGGTACCCATTGTTGTCCATTGTCCTCGCTCACGTATACCGCGCCCATCTCTGCGGCGATATAGAGCCTTCCGTCTTCGCCGGAGAAAATCTCAAAAAGATTCCTTTCTACCTCATCGCCCTCTCTGAAAATGTCCATCTTGTCCCAGTTGTTCCCGCCATCTGTCGTCTCCAGCAACGTGGCAAAACGTCCTCCCGCGAAGCCGTGTTGCTCGTTCTCAAACCACACGGTAAACAGCGGTTCTTCGGCGATACCGGATCGTAGCAACGACCAATTTTCACCGCCGTCTCCGGTGGAGAGCACTGTGCCCTGATGACCTACCGCCCAACCGCGTTTATCATCGATAAAGTGCACCGCAGTGAGCGTTGTGCGGGTCGGTACATGATCTGCTTGACGAAATTGATCATCACCTGGATTGGCAAGCAGTATCACGCCGTGGTCCCCTACCGCCACCAACCGATCACCGGCAGATGCCACTCCCAAGACAGTAGCCTTTGACGCCATCGGTTGCTTGGTTGCAGATAACCCGTCTACGATGGTCTTGCTTGACCATTCTGTGACC
>JAOTYS010000398.1 GCA_029861795.1 Gammaproteobacteria bacterium
GCTAGGCGTTTTCCTGTTTGGTCTCAGTATCGTGCTTCCCGTTTTCGGGATACCGCTGGTTGCTGCAATGGGACTGTCGGCCGCGACCGTCGCCACGATCTCCGGTGTGCTACTCGGGGGCTCAGAAGTGCTTGGAATCGTTGCCGTCGCCGTCATGGGTAAAAGCGGTTACGCGTTTATCAAAAACCGCGCCTTCGGCTTCCTCAAACAATATGGACCACCGGCCGAGGTCGGCCGCATCCGCTACAACATAGGCCTCGTGATGTTCGCCGTGCCTATTCTTTTCGGTTGGCTTACGCCTTACTTCGCCGACCGGGTTCCCGGCTACGTCGGTAACGAGTTCGCCTTTGGCGTCGTCGGCGATCTGGTGTTGCTGAGCAGCTTGTTCGTGTTGGGCGGCGATTTCTGGGACAAAGTTCGCTCGCTGTTCATGCATGGGGCAAAGGTGCGATTTGCGGAGACAACGGGTTGAGCGAGAAGGAGCGACCACAATGAAGAAACTTCCAGGCTTTACATACGCGGCCTTGATCGCAGGGCTGGTGCTCGGCTGCTCGCAACAAGACAGTGGTGAGCCCGCCGCCGATGAGACCAGGACGGCGTCACCCGCAAAGACAGAGGCGACTGTGGCAACCCGGCACGCGTTACCGCCGAACAACCCGTTTCTGATGCAGGGCAGTTCATACAGTCATGTGCATTTCGATGCTGCGGCAAATGATGTTTCACGAGTGGCTGCGTGGACAGGAGAAATGACTCTGACCGACGCCAATGTCGATTGGCTTCCCTGGGTTACAACAATCGGCGCTGCACATCGTCTCTATGACAATGGTGAAGAAGCTTTGATTGTTTCCGGGACAAACAAAGTTGGCAAAATCCAGATTACTAATGGAGATTTTTCCTGGATTGACGAGATCATAGTGCCCGGTTTTGAGTATGACACCCCCACTGTTGAACAAATGGAAGAGACAGTCGCAGCCATGAGAATGGCTGGCAATGATGAAGCAGAGTATTTGCGACCTTTTGCCAAGCATATAAGCGACATACGCCAAGGTGCGGCGACCATTATGAATGGCACTTATGTTGTTATGGATCATGAAGGAAATTATTTCGGCGGGTGGGGAACAACGGTTTACAAAGTCAGCGATGTAAATCCCGGCGACATCAACTCCAAGATTGAAATCGTTTCGTCTTACAACATTAAAGACGGGCTCGCTCCCGAAGAAGCTGAGAAGATCAGTCGGCTGGTGGCTATTTCTATGACCTACGACGGCTATCTTGCCATCGCCATGCCCGGCATCATCGCAGTTCTCGATCGAGAGTTAAGCAAAATGGAGTACATCCTGCTCGAAGGTGAGGCTGTCGATAACGGAATCAGCGTAGACAAGGATGGTGGAATTTATCTGGTCACATCCAAGTACATGCGAAAACTGGTGTGGAATGGAAAGACTATTTCTGACAGGGAAGAAGATGGTGCGTGGAAAACGACCTACGATGACGTACCAAATCCTAAGTCATTATCCCGGGGTGCAGGAAATACACCAGCTCTAATGGGTCACGGCCCTGATGATGACAAACTTGTCTTGCTGGCAGATTCGGGAGAGAACATAAAGGTCGTGGCTTTTTGGAGAGATGCAATCCCAGAAGACTTCGAACAAAAACCAGGAACTAAATCGAGGCGTGTAGCGGATCAATTGGATCTGACAATTGACGTTCCCGCAACAATAGAATGGTCTCCACACATTTACGGTAATGGCGTAATGATGATGGCATCCGCCTGGCCTGATCCGATATACGATGAATCAGGAAAGCTGCAATTATTCGACACGGTAATGACAGCCGGCGCTACAAGGGCACCACCGATCGGAGTCGAAAAATGGAGTTGGGATAAAGAGACCCGGACTCTGAAGAGTGATTGGACGGTATTACGCGGATTGCAGTGGGCTTTGTATCCGGTCTCTGCCGCTAACAACTCAGTAACGTTGACTGTATTTGAAGAGGGGATTTATTCTCTGTTAACGGTTGATTGGGATACTGGAGAGGAATTAGGCAACGCTGTTCTGGGAAACAATCCAATCCTCAACACTATGGGCGGACTGTATGTTCCAATAGACGCTGACAGAACATACATAACAGGTGTCTTTGGCCCGGCGATGATAAATAGAGAACAGGAAGTCAGTCAGCAGAATTAGATTTGACGTACCTGAAGGCAAATCTATTGCAAGAGCAATGGAAAGGAAAATGAACGAAGCCAAATTGCGATCTCGGCATTAGTTGAAACGGGCGACTCAGATGAAAGACATACCAACAATAGAATTCCTGACAATAGAGAAGGCAAGGGGCCAACACATGGCGAAGAAACCATTAAGGACAATCCTTGTTGTTTTGTGTGTTGTGGTCCTATTTGGCTGCGAACCAGCTTCTGACAACGAAAAGCAAAATCAAGAACAGGTTTCTCAACAAGGTCAAGAAGAGTTGTTTGCTGCTGAATGGCAAATGATGTCAGAAGAAATAGCTGAACTGGGTCCTTGGCTGATGAGCCAGCCCGATGTCTTGAGAGAGGACCCTCAGGTCGTTTTAGATGGATATAGATATTTAAGCATGTTGCTCTATGCTGGATTGAAAAATCATTTGCTTAATGCCGATACAGATCGACCCAAATTTATTACCAACTTTGATGACCTTGTCGGGTACACGGGAGATCATCGGGATGGAATCTATCGCACTGCAAACATAGACCCCAATGGTACCTATCGAGTTGTGACTAGACCTCAAGGTGGTCTTCCTGCAACAGCAACGTTACAAACCATGACTGGGTTTTGGCAGCCCGGACTTGGGGGCAAAACCGTCCTGACTAAAAACTTATATGATTTTTCGGGTAGCAGTGATGGATCTTACGAGATTATTTTCAGCAAAGAGCAACAAGGAGTTAACCATTTCCCATTAGATGACATAGCTACGGGAATTCTGATGCGAGAATACACGGCTGATGATGAAAAACAAAAACCGTTTGCTTTAACTATCGAAAGGATTGATCAACCGCTGACGGTGCCAAAGGAGAGTGACAGTCAGCAATCGCTAAACAAAAAAATAGACAATGCAGTAGGCATGGTGAAAGTTGTCGCTACACAGTTCCTGAACTTGACGCGAATATGTCGTAGTGAGATCAATGGGATCAAACTTCTCGAAGACGCTTCGGCCTTCGGGGGTTCTCAAGAAAACAAATATTACATGGGCTCATGGGAATTAGACGATGACGAAGCGTTAGTTATTGAGGTAAAGCCCATTGAAGCAGCGTACTGGTCGATCTCAGGACTCAATTTTTGGGCCCAGGGCCTATCTCATAGCGATATCCCCGGAGAGATCAATAACTATGGGGCCGTGGTTGATCCTGATAACTATGTAAGGATAGTGGTTTCACACGAAGACTCTGGATATGCCAACTGGATATCGACGGGGGGACTAAGAGTCGGTCTATTGTTAGGCAGGTTTAATTTCATCAAAGAAGAGGAACAGGTGACCTACTCGAAAATCAATATCCAAGAAATAGAAGAAGTCATGGCATCGAATAGTGCAAAAGTGACCCCTGAAGAAAGGGTTAGACAATTAGAAAAGACAAGAATGGGAGTTTTGCGTCGATATAATAGGTAATATTGATCTGCTTACGGCAAGAGGCTTTTAAAATGGCGGAGACGCATCAAATTGGCGGTCGAAAGTCTGATTGGCAGCCCGCTTCCTCTACCACCCGACCGTGACCCGCCACACCGTCAGACTGTAGAATCTCCCGAAACCAAGCATCTTGCGGGTGTCGTCTAATGGCAGGGCCTCAGCTTCCCAAGCTGACGATAGACCCCATCGCCTGAAAGCAGACCGTCACCCTGGCTGAGAGTGAGCGGCCGGTAAGCACTCGAAAGCAGCCTGTCGAGTGATAAGCTACTGGGGGACTGCTACTGACCCTGAGCAGACCTTCACTAACGTCTTGAATTCCGCCATGATCACTTGGCCATTGCCCCACTCAGAGGAGCCTAGCTCAGCTGGCGTCAAGGTTCTTAGACCTCTCAACCAGTGCTGGAGAATCAATATGAATTTTCTGAAATTTAACTATCGCCTGATCGGAGCATTTTTTATTGGCGCTTTGACGTTAGCTGGATGTTCACAAGAACCCATAGTTAAAACTAATCAAGCAATTGAGCTAACCGTAGAAGAAAAACGCTTTGAAAGACGTGTTATGGAAGCTGGTATCTGGGTTATGCCACAAGTTATGTACGAGCGCATGGCACAGGTCGCGTTTGACACATTCGGTGGCGAAGGTAATCGCAACAACACTGTTTACTTCTATGAGCGCCCGATGACAGCTGAAGCTGCAATGGTTACAGGTAATAACAACAGCCCATACGTCCACACTTATCACAACATTGAAGATGGCCCAATTGTGGTTGTGATTCCTGCGGCCACAGATA
>JAOTYS010000399.1 GCA_029861795.1 Gammaproteobacteria bacterium
TAGCGGATTTAAGAAAGCAATCACCCGAGGAGTTTGCGGCCGCCACAACCGACAACTTCTTTAGGGCGTTCTCTCAGGCGACGCGCGTCCGCCGGGACATCAAAACAAGATTCCAGTCGAAATAAGATGGACGTTTAGACTTTGGTTCTCAGACGCGAGATTTGCGTTTGAGCGGTGAGTGAATAAGTACTCTACAAACGCTCGCTGGTCGCCTAGCTTGAATTCATAGCCAAGGTTGACATCATAAGCAAAGAATAAGTCGCTTCCGAGTCTAAGACGGATGTTGGCTGAGTCCTTATTTCGAAGCTCGTTGTAACCTATACCAAGCCCTCCAGCGACGAAGAAATGCTTGGCAAAATTGAATCTCGCTTTGGGTATGATGCTCAGATCGATTTCGGAAGATGGCAAGGTAGTAGACTTGTCAAAGCGTCCAATAGTGAACTCGATGCCGATCTTTGCCCGATCTTGGGCAAAAAACTTGCGACCCACCTTAAGCATAGGCACGCTATTTGGCCATTGTTCAGCATACCGACCAAACGTTACCCCCACGTAGTTCAGACGGGTGCTATCCTCCTGACCGGCATGCACACTTAATAGGTTATCGTTTACTTTAGAGTCAGCAGCTAAAGATGCGGTCGGGGCATAAGTAAACGCCAACAACAGTAACGGTAGCAAGGGTTCGCGTTTGGTCATTATGTTTCTTATCAGATGCGTCGTTTGTTGTTCTGGTCTTCGCTGTAGCCGAATTCTTTAACATATAGAATCACTTTACGGCCGTGGCGACGCTCGGAGTTGCCACTAGGGTAGGTTAGTCGGTGTCGCTGAGATCTAGTCGATCATGCCAGTCGGCAATCGATTCTTCTGGATAATGACTGAACTGACGGTCTTGAGGTCCGGAGCATATCTCTACCCAATTCGCCTTAAACTCGAGCATAAGGTGTGTGCGTTCCGGAGGAGTGGGTAAAGGACTGTCGATGGCAGATGCAAACGGATGTACTAAGTCGGGCCAGCGCGGATCCCACGACCACAGTGCGCTGCCACACAGTTCACAGAAGTGGCGCTCGGCAAGGCTTTTGCGGGAGCGTTTGTGCCCGGGGTCCCGCACGGCGGCGCGGTATACGCTCAGGTGTTTGCGTCCTCGTACTCGCAGCGTGTTGTAATCCCCGCTCAAGTTGATGGCAAAGCCACCGCCGCCGGCGGTTTTGCGACAGATAGAGCAGTAGCAGAGATTGAAGGGATATGGGTGCTTTGAGTGCAGTTCAAACTTGACTGCGCTGCAGTGACAAGATCCGAGTAAGTGCATGAGCGTAGTTCGCTATGGAGACAAGGTAAAGCAGGATTGCTGCTCGCATATACTAGTACAACTCGCAAACCGGCGTCAGCCCGGGGCGACAATTGATGGATTTCTGCGTCACATGAGATTACTGAGGTATATTGGTCTTTGTCTGTTGATACTCGTCGTCTTGACTAATTCCGCCGTCGTCTTGACTAATTCCGCCGTGGTGGCAGATCAGTCTAGCATTAAGGACTATGAGAGCGCGCGTCACCTGTTGTGGTCGGTCGTCTATAGTGAGGGCGGTAGAACCCTGTATTGTGGCCAGCGTTTTGGTAGTAATAAGGGACGGGGGATCAATGTCGAGCACGTATTGCCGATGTCCTGGGTTACCAACGAGTTGAATTGTGGAACACGCAAACAATGTCGTCACAGCAGTGAACGTTTCAATCGGATCGAGGCGGATCTGCACAATCTGTTTCCATCCCGAACTGACATCAATGATGAGCGAAGTAGTTATCGCTTTGGCGTGATAGAGGGTGAACAACGACGATACGGGAAATGTGATTTCGAGGTCGATTACAGAAACAGAGTGGCTGAGCCACGGGATGCGGCCCGAGGCGAAATTGCCAGAGCGATGTTTTATATGAGCGATGAGTATGGGATCAGGATTTTTGCAAAGCTCGGCAGGTTACTAAAAAAATGGCACCGTCTTGACCCAATAAGCGATGAGGAAAGGCGTCGAAACGATGTTATTGAAGAGCTTCAGGGCACTCGAAATAAATTTATCGACGATCCGAGTCTTGTGGACTCGATTCGATTCTAGCGGGCTCGGTTGAAAAGAGCGCACAGCCCAAGATGAATTCCGCGAGATCCGCTAGCGAGAGAGCTTAAACGCGATTGATACCGCAATAATGATGGTGATCCATAGGGCCACCGCAGCCCAAATGCCCCATGCCATCTCAAGGTATTCTATGGAGTAACCAAAGCCGGCCAAGGCGCTTAAGGGGAGAAAAATGCCCGCGGCCAGCGCCCACCACCATCCCATATCGAGAAAAATGCCGATTACTCCAACAGCCCAGAGCAGTGCAAACAATCCGTTACCAATCCAAGATGTCATTGCGGCTCCGCACTTAGTTGGAGGGTAGAGTAATACTAGTTTCAAGAGAGAGTTGAGGTCAATTGGTGTATGGTCGGTTTTTGAATTGGGGCCCACACCACGCGCATGCGGTGATCGGCTTGGTATCGTTTGTATGTCTTGACCGCATGATGACGTATGGCTTATTTTGATCTGTGGTTGTATCGAAGCTTAGATTCCGCGGGAGGATAGATGGGAGACGCCGATCAGGGTACATCAGTTGCAGCTCTTGCGCAGAAGTACAAAGGCATCGAGGGTTTTTACATCCTCAACCGTAATGGTGACTTGGGTTACATTGTGAAAGGGACGCAGAGCGCGCGAAAGGAGGCGTTTCCGCAACAGAACGATGAATCCTTTATCAAGGCCCACCCAAATTTCGCAGCTGAGCTAGAGAAATTTGCCGGGCATGTTAAAGCGCTAATAGCCTTTTATTCGGAGTCTCCAACCGCCGGTATGGAGTTAGGCTATGTATTGCCCGCTAGTGACAGAACGAGAAGTTGGCATTCGGCCACACTAGTGCTAAACGACCACGTGATGGAAGCGTTCAAGGCGTACGATGAGCATCTATACCAGAAAGGACTTAAAGATCCTTTTATGACAGATGTGGAGGGGGACAAACTCCAGAGTATGAGAAGTGTACAGCGTGGGCTGGACGATCTGATCAATCATAAAGATCAGTTTGGCCATTCTGCCTTCTACCCTGTTTTATTCGTTCGATCCTCCGCTGCTACAGCAGGAGCGGATGGCGATCAGTCGCCGTTACGCATATTAAACTTGCTGTGGTCTCATTCGGTCGCGGAAGGACTTGGGGAAACCGCACCTGCGCTCGGCACTGTGATGGATTTACTACGGAAAAATGTGCTGGAGCGCGGCGCTATTGACCGCAGTCAGCGTGTAGAGAATCGATTTTCCATATCCTGAAAAAGCACCTCAATACAGCGATTCGCCTAGAGACTGTGGGTAGCGCGGGCCGGATCAACGCCGCAATGCTAAGACGCGCCCGGACCTGTGATTCGCAATTGCCTTGAATGCGGCCGTCACTGACCTAAACTAAGAGAAGGGTCAGATAGAGCCCAGGGAAAAAATCTCGCCCATTGTCGAGGTACCCGAGGCGAAGGGGGTTTACCTATGAAAGCACAGAGACAAGAGCGGCGCGCGAGTCCGCGCGTTGTGCTAAATGTGCCGGTTCGTTTCCGCGCGCCGGATATGCGAGACTTTGAATCCGGTGAGGTCGTCAACATGAGTGAAGTCGGATTTTTGATTGCGACACCACGACAGCTTGTCATCGGAAGTCGCATACAAGTATCAACCGATCCCGACACGCCGGTAGACGAGAACATCGACGTAGCTGCGACAGTTGTGCGTTTTGAAGCCCAGCTGAAACTTAGTACAAAGGAAGGCGACACGTGGTATTGGTACGGCTGCCAAATCGAACAGATTAAAGAACAAGCCGCGTGAATTGACCAATGGGGTGGGGCCGGTCTATCAGACTTCATCTGATCATTGGATGCCGGCGTATCTGGATCACTTTGCCAATATTATCAGCGTTTGCTGTTTGTAAACACGTCTGAACCGCGCTAAGCTGGCTATGCCCTTGTGGGGGGCATTGCGGCCGTATTGCTACGGATGTCTTTGGTAGGAAGGTGAACGTGTCAAGCTCCCGAGTAACAGATATGGCGACTGTTGAGAACGCCCTAATAAATGGTGATAAACCAGGATTCCAAGGTCAGGAGAGGCGCGGGGGAGAACGACGCCAGCTCCCGGATCGTCGTGCCGAAGCGCGATTTGAATCTGGCAAACGTAATCGTCGATCTGGACGCGGCAGGCGCGGGCTGGAAGTCTTTGGACTGTTCTAAAGGTGCGCAACAGCGTAGCAGTCATCACCATACGTTTTTGCATATTTAGCGAAGTGCTGAATCGTAGGTCGTGGATTGAATACTGGGATAACGCCAATTAGACTGCCGGCCCATGGAATCCAAGCAAACCAGTGCTAATCAACCAGAGGGGTACCAGAGAACGTCT
>JAOTYS010000400.1 GCA_029861795.1 Gammaproteobacteria bacterium
ACAGTTGAGCGCAAATCAGGCCAGGAGACCGTAAAGCTCATCAGTAACACGTTTGATTTCCTGTTTGACACACCAATGGAATCTATCTCCACGTGGGAATTTTAGAAGTGGCGAAAGAAACGTCACGAGGCCGGAATATCCGCAAGCACGACCAACCGGCAGGTTCTCGCCCTCCGCGCTTGTATATCGAAGGCGATTGGATGGGGCGTCATCGCCTCCTTCCCGGAAGCGTTCGTACCAGCCGTAGAATGTCGACTTCGGGATGACCAGTTGAATGGGCGTGCGCCTCACCGGCAGTGACGAGCGTTCCACCAGATCAATGATCTCGCATTTCTTTCAGGCTTGGTATCTCATGTATCGCCGCCCCCAGCGCCGAAGGTACTTTTTTTGAGCAACCGGTTTTCCAGCAAGGCCTCAGCCAACGCTTCCTTCATCTGGGCAGCCTCAATGCGAAGCCCTTTGACTTCCTCGGAGTTGGCTTCTCGGGCGGTATCTCCGGCCAGACGCTTCTTGCCCGCTTCCAGAAACTCCTTCGGCCAACGGTAATACAAGTTCTGGTTGACGCCTTCTTTGCGGCACAGCTCGGCGATACTGTCTTCGCCTCGCCGACCTTCCAACACAATCCGGATCTTCTCTTCGGCGGAAAACTGCCGGCGCGAACGCCAGTGCCAATCTCTATAGTCTGATCGAGACCGTCAAGCCGAGCGGCATCGAGCCGTAGGCGTATCTCAAAACGCCGTTTACTGAATTGCCAAAAGCCGTTACCCTTGAGGATGTCGAGGTTCTGCTGCCGCTGCTTGCAGTCAACGAGCAGCGCGAGGCTGCATGAAGACGACAATCAAGACCTGAAGGCTGCCCAATATGCATCGCTTACGGTTTTATGGGCGGCGCGACAATTTATCGGGACTCAACAGTCTGGGTATGTTCGTTCTCTGTTTCAGGCGAATTATGACGATTATGGATAAATTCGGAAAATACTACTTTACGGTTTCTTTGGTTACTCTATTCTTTCTTGCTACCTTTGGGCTTGGCATTGCTGTTGGCAAATGGCGTTTTTGGCCGTATACGTTATTGACAGCGGCGCAAACAGCGCTAGTGTCTCTCGTTGAAACAGGAACTATTTCACCCAAGGATCGATTGGTGAAGCCTGCGGCTGATGCACCTCGCGAACGCATAAGTATTTCCAATGCAGAATCGGTTCCTGTTGGATATTACGCTTTCAGCGGCTGGGAGGAACGAGACAAGCGTTATGTGGCTTGGCTCTATAATCACGTCGGCGAAATGCTTCATACGTGGAGCATCAACTACTTAATGCTGGACCCGGACGGCCCGTCAAATCAATCGGATGCTCCACATGGATTGCAGCTTTTATCGGACGGATCCATCATTATTAACTACAGTCGCGGGGACGTGCTGGCTCGCCTCGACACATGTGGACAACCGGTTTGGGTCAGGAGCGGAGTTTTTCACCATATGATAAGCGTCGACGAAGATGGCAGTATGTGGACTTGGCGCGGCGATGCTACGGCTTACGGGCATCACCAATACCTATTGAACTTTGATCCTGAAACGGGTTCAACCATAAGAGAGATCAGTCTGATCGACGACATAATTCGGAATTCAGACTATGCATCCATGGTATTTGGCGTTCATTCCGATTTTGAGCCGCGAAACTATGAGAAAGATCCCCCTAAGTCCGAAGACATATTTCATCCTAATGATTTAGAGACCTTACGTTCCGACATGGCGCGAATGTTCCCGAATTTCGAGGCAGGAGATCTTCTCTTGAGTTTCCGCAATCTTGATTTGGTAACTGTAATAGACTCCAATGCATTCGAACTTAAATGGTGGAGTCACGGCCCGTGGAGATATCAACATGATCCGGATTTTACGGTCGACGGCAAGATATCTGTCTACAACAACAACACGAGCCGAGAATATTCAGATATAGTAAAAATAGACCCATCGACCAGAGTTATGACGAACGAATCGTTACGTAGAAACCTGAGTTTTTACAACGGTTGGATGGGGAGCCATCAGTATTTGGCGGATGGGGCGTTGCTTGTTGCCTCGCCGGGAGAGGGTCGTGCTATGGTGCTCTCCGAAACCGGAGAAAAGCTTCTGGAATTTAATAATATCATTTCGGCTGATTATAACGGCCGCATTCAAAATGCTCTCTGGTTGCCTGAAAACTTCTTTGACAGCATGCCCAGTTGTTCGAAAACGCATTAGACGGGCGAGATACATGCTACAACTTATCGTTTTACTATCGCTCATGTTTCTTCTTGTCGAGGATGCGGCTGCCTATGTTGGGCCGGGCCTTGGACTGGGTGTCATAGGAGTCATTTTCGGTGTTATCGCTACTGTGCTACTCGGCATCATCGGCCTTGTATGGTATCCATTTAAAAGACTACTTAAGAAAAAGAAATTGCAGAAAAGCGAGCAAGAGCAAGAGCAAGAGCAAGAAAGTGACTGATGCTGGCCTACGTACTTCTTTTGCTGTTTTGCATACTTTTTATGGAATTGTTTGTCCTGTTTCGCGTGGTAAGCGATTTTCAGTCTTTAATCCATTTGTCCCACAAAGCCTATAGCATCGTTAGCTCGTCGGAATTAAGCGACGACGAAAAAGAGGCGTCACTCCGACCCGCAACGATGGAGGTAATCAAAAGTACGATTGGTTCCACTGTTAAGCTGGCCGCAATATGTTTTATTCTTTATTTTTCGTATTTGTTGCTGCGCCTCTTTTGTCCGATTGCAGTCGGAGAGGCTGTTGTCAGATCACTCTCGCCGTATACGATAATCGGCCTGATTGTAGCCACACTTATCTACGGTTGGTTTCGTAGTGCCATTATCCAGCGATTACAATCTCGCTGACAGAGTGCTGCATTACATCGCCTTCTGCCACCCGGCGATGCAGAAGGCCCTCTTTGAGATTGAAAACGACTTATTCTCCGATCGATTCGAACACATAGAACCAGAGTGTGAGGTATTCGTAACAGGCTTACCGCGTGCAGGCACTACTCTGATTTTGGATCTGCTATACCGAACCGGGGAGTTTTCTGCATTTACGTATAGACAAATGCCGTTCGTTATGTCTCCGCTAATTTGGTCGAAACTATCGCGCCCATTCCAGAAAGTGGCGGAGAGCAAGGAACGCGCCCATGGAGATGGGGTGCAAGTATCCTTTGATAGCCCTGAAGCGTTCGAAGAAATTATTTGGCTGGCATATTTGCGAAAGAAAATCGTAAATTCATCATACCGCTCGGTACTCGCCTCTGGTGAACACTCAGAGGAAGTTTCATACGCCCTTAGATCAGCCATTAAGAAATTAATTTACCTTGATCAGAGCCAAAATGATCGACCAGTAAAACGAAGGTACTTGTCCAAAAACAATGCAAATACTTCAAGGATAGACATCGTTACGCAGCTATTTCCAAGTTCTACTATCCTGGTGCCTTTTCGTGCTCCAGCGTCGCAGGTTCGCTCATTGATGGAGCAGCACGCTAGGTTTCTCACCGAACATCAGGAAGAGAAATTTTCGCAACGCTATATGAGTTGGTTAGGTCATTTTGAGTTCGGAGGAATGTTTAGGCCGATCAATTTCGACTTGTGGTTAAAGAACAAGGTCGCGCCGTATGAAGTTGACCAGAATTTCTGGCTTGAATACTGGGTAGCTGCCTTTTCTCACCTTCTGGATAAGAAGAACAGCAATGTCTATTTTTTAGATTTTGACCAGTTGCTGAAAGAGAGGGAAAACAAAATGGAGGCAATCGCTGATTGCGTCGGCCTGGATAACAAAATGGAATTTATGAAAGGGACAGACTTACTCCGAGTGCCGAAGGTCTTAGAGGTCGAGCCGAACAACTTTCATCCGCAATTGTGGCGTTCCGCACGGGATATCTATGAAAAGTTAAGGGAGGTAGCCATTTAGTCTGCATTACCGTTATTGGCTTTCGTACTACCCAGTCCAGGACTAAGTTATAGTGCGCATCGTCGAATCGAACTAAGAAAGCATCTGCTATCAATCAGGACGCTCGCATCTTCGCCGATTACCGGAATTGGTCCTCCTGCTCGTTACCCGGCAATTCGAATTTGCGACACCTTCTGTGTCGAACGGATCCGATAGATCGTCTCCCGATCGATTGAAACTAACGTATTGGTAAAGGTTCATTTGCGCGATTAGCACCGCAAATATGTTAATCCAAATCGCAAATTGGATTACGTGATTACTTCAAGTTACTGAAATCTCTGCTGACAAGTTATGTCGCAATCCAATGACGGTTGACCGGCGCGCGTGATGCCAATCGTTTTCCGCGTCGCGGCGCGTCGTATCATCCGCAAGCGCAAGGCAAGATCGAACGTTGGCACCAGACACTATTATATTACCGAACGCAGCGAGGCTTTGCTGAGGTCAGACCAACGTCCGATC
>JAOTYS010000050.1 GCA_029861795.1 Gammaproteobacteria bacterium
AGGCCGAATACCGCGTTAGATACTAACAGCACTGATGTGAAAGACACGGTAACGACGACCTCAGGGGTGCAGGGCGAGAACACGCCATCATCATCGCACCAAGTACCGAGCAATACCGACTAATCGGCCTCAAGTCGCCTCAAATACGGCAATACACTCCGCATGGTGCGTATGAGGGAACATATCCACGATGCCCACATGTTGCAGCACATAACCATGCTTGTGCACTATCACCTCGCTATCACGCGCGAGTGTCGCCGGATTACAGGAGATGTACACCATGCGCCCCGGTCGTAACACGGTCATGAGTTTTACCACTTCCATCGCACCAGAACGAGGTGGATCGAGTAAGACTTTGTCGTATCTGCACCGAAACCATTGCCCGTGGAATTTCTCCGCGTAGAGGTCACTCTGGATGAAGCGAACATTGCTCTGACCGTTAATGCGTGCATTGTGTTGAGCTCGGGCCACCAGACCCGCGTCTCCTTCGACACCTAGTACAGCAACATCGCTTTTGGCAAGGGGCAGGGAAAAATTTCCGAGCCCACAGAACAGATCGAGCACAGTCTCTCCCGACTGTGGCTCAACCAGCGCGACCGCCTGGTTCACCAGTTGTTCATTTAGTACACCATTGATCTGGATGAAATCAGTGGGCCGAAATTCGATCTTGATAGATTGATCCTTTACACGGTAGTACAACGGCGGCGCTTGGTTAGGCCATAGGCAGTAGACACTGTCTAGCCCGCAGGGCTGCAAATGCAGCTGCACAGTATGATCCTGAGCGAACTTCAAAAGCACTGGTGTATCATGCTCATCAAGTTCCACCAGGTGACGCAGCACCAATGCCACTGCGTTGTCCCCCACCGCGACCTCTACTTGAGGGATGCGCTGAGCCGCGTTTAGCCCGGCGATAAGTCGCTGCAGCTCCGGTAGTAGTGTGGCTACCCGAGGGTGCAGTACATCACAGGTGCTGATAGGTGTGACATAACTCGAGCGTTTTTCCCTGAAGCCCACGAGTACCCCGCCTTTTTTAGGCACAAAGCGCACTCCAAGTCGTGCCTTGCGACGATATCCCCATGGTTCCGTTGACAATGGCGGCAGCACATTTTCCGGCGTCACCCTACCTACACGTCGCAGGGTCTCAAGCACCATGTCTTGCTTGGTCTGGACTTGCGCAGAGTATTCCAAGTGTTGCAGTGCGCAACCGCCGCAAACTCCGAAATAGCTGCATCGCGGTTGTACACGGAATGGTGACGCATCGTGTATCTCAAGCAGCTCTGCCACATCGGAGGAACGTCGCCGACGCGTGCGCCTGAATCGGACACGCTCCCCCGGCAACACGCCGTCAACGAACACAGCCTTGCCGTCCGCCCGCACCACGCCGCGACCGTCATGGCTGATGCCTTCCACGGCCCCGTCATAGACGGCGGTCGGATCCTCGTACTGTGATCTAGCTGTTACCAAGTTAGGTCGGGCGTTACCGGTGATGAGACCAATCAGTTCGGCCAGCGCTCAAGGAACTCATCAAGGTGAGTTTTGTTTGCCTGACGCAGATGCTCGCGCATAATCTCACACTCCCGTTCCCAGCGAGATGCATCCAGGTTACCACGCAGCAGTTCCCATCTTAGGAAAATCAGGTAGGTATTCAGTACATCGATTTCGCAATAATTGCGTATCGCGTTGACCTCTCCTTTTAAATATCGCTCCCAAACTGCTGCTCCGTTCATACCCATTTTTCCCGGGAAGCCCAGCATCGTAGCAATGTCATTCAACGGAGCAGCGGCGCGTAGTTGATACCCAGCCAATACATCCATAAGATCGGTATGGCGAAAGTGAAAGCGGTTGAGGTAATTGTTCCACCTGAAATCTCGATCGTCATCACCCAGCTCCCAGTACCGGGGCGCCGCGACGCCGTGCAACAATGATCGATAATGCAACACGGGTAGATCGAACCCACCCCCATTCCAGGAAACCAGAGTTGGCGTATAGCGCTCAATGCCGTCAAAAAAGCGAGTAATGATTTCCTTTTCGTTTGACCCTGCACTGCCCAGTGACCATACCTTGAAGTTATCACTATTTCTCAGCACGGCTGAAATCGCCACGATCCGGTGGAGGTGTAGTGCCAAAAACTCGGAGCCGCCGGTCTGCTCGCGACGCTTCGCGAACATCGCTTGCGCTACGCCCTTATCCTCAAGATCACCAAGATCGTGGAGGGAGCGTCCAGTTTCGATGTCCGGCACGGTTTCAATATCAAAAACGAGCACGTTCACGACTGCAACATCTCCAGGTGCTCGATAATCAATTGCGGCAGGCGCACCCCCCGATACTCGTTGACATCCAGTTTGTATGCAATGTGTATCTTCGACGACGGCATATCGTCATGATTTTGAAAGTATTGGAAAGCTATTGCTTCACACTCTTTGTTAGATTCCCCTTGGCGCAGATGCAATTTTAAGTGCACATCACCTACGACTTTGGTGTCTAAGATGGTGAAAACACCGTCGAACAAAGGCTCGGGGAATCCCTGACCCCAGGGCCCAGCGGATCTTACTAACTCGGCGAACTCCAGTCCTAATTCGGCGTCCTCTAACGACCCATCACTCGCGATAACCCCCTCCAGATCACTATCGCCCAACCGCTCGCTCACTTGTCGTTCAAACGCTGCAGTAAACTCATCCAAGTCTCCACGGCGCAAAGTCAACCCCGCCGCCATGGCGTGTCCACCGAACCGCTGCAGTAGCTTCGGATATTGTGTTGCCACCGCATCCAATACATCACGTATGTGTAGCCCCGCGATAGAGCGTGCGGACCCCTTGAGCTCACCATCGCCGCCGGGCGCGAATGCGATCACCGGTCGGTAGATTCGCTCACATACCCGCCCAGCCACAAGGCCCACCACGCCCTGATGCCATTGATCGTCAAACAGACACAGTGCCTTGGGAGAGCGTGTCCGATCCAACTTTATCCTTCCAACTGCCTCTGCCGCCTGCTGTTGCATTTGTGCCTCAATGCTACGGCGCTCCCGGTTAAGTTGATCCAACTGCATCGCCATAGCACGCGCTGAAGCTGCATCGGACGTGAGCAAGCACTCTATACCTACAGACATATCCTCAAGCCGGCCCGCAGCATTTAAGCGCGGCGCAACGGCGTAGCCTAAATCGCTGGCTACTGCCCTGCCCGGTTCTCGACCGGCGACGTGCAGCAATGCATCTATGCCTGGACGACACCGCCCAGCATTGATTCGCTTCAGGCCCTGGAATACAAGAATGCGATTGTTATGATCCAATGGCACCAAGTCTGCGACCGTGCCCAGCGCCACCAGATCGAGAAATGCCGCCAGGTTGGGCTCCTTAATACCTCTAGTTTGAAACCACTGTAATGTTCGCAACCTGGCACGCAACGCCAATAGCACGTAGAAAACAACCCCAACCCCCGCCAGATTCTTGCTAGGAAATCGATCACCAGGAACATTCGGATTCACGACTGCCGCTGCAGCCGGAAGCTCCGCACCGGGAAGATGATGATCGGTGATCAGCACAGTCATGCCTAATTCATTGGCTGCCCGCACGCCACTGCAACTTGAGATGCCGTTGTCCACTGTAATCAGCAGGTCTGGTTGCAGTGCTTTTGCCACATCCACAATCTCTGGAGTGAGGCCATATCCATACTCAAAGCGATTGGGGACTAAATACCCGACATCGACACAACCCATGGCCCGAAGCGCGAGCACGCCAAGGGCGCAGCTGGTAGCACCATCGGCATCAAAGTCACCCACAATCAACACCCTTGCATCGGCGTACAGTGCATCCGCCAAAAGATCTACCGCCTGGTCGATTCCAGCGAGTTGCTCCGGCGGGAGCAGACGATCCAGGGAGTAATGCAACTGCTCCGGGGTATCTACACTACGAGCCCGATAGATTCGGGCCAGTGTGGGGTGAATATGTTCGCTTTGGCGCAATTCATGCGTGTTCGAGTTAGCAATTCGGCGAACGATTTTATTTTTTAATATCATGTTATTTATCAATTAGATCAGAAATATTTCAACAGTATATTCTGAAGTCAAAAACGTGTGGCAAACTGGCCTCGGACCCTATCGCACTACTCCAATGCATGGCTAAACGCGCCCATAGATTTCGGCCGTCGCCACCACCGCCTCATCGTTCTGCGACTAATTTGAAAGCGCCCGCAAGCAGGATCCCACATCTCAACGTATTCCAGCCTGCGTGACCTGATCGCTGCGACTAAGGGTTCCACCCAAGTGGATACAAACGAATCAGCGAAACTCGGCGCCGATCCGTCGACATTATTCCATCGACGAGACTGCTCTTGAAAAACCACAAGATATCGTCCTGCCATCAGATCTTGCTCCAGCCAGTCATGAGCATCCTGTGGCAAGACCGTAATCGATGTGTTGCTTAGTTGGGCTAGTCCCTTGCACACAGGATCGTCGCTGCAGACCTGCGACCAATTTGCGGTGGGTGTAGGTGGTAGCTTTCCTCCACCCCACAACCATAGACTGTTGACCGGCAAAGCACCGCGTGCCTCGCGATTTTCGTTTACTATCGAATCGTGCAACACCATTTGCACTTCGTTCAACCAGCGATGCCAAGACAAGGCATCCTCTCCGTAGGGCAGATAGGAATCAATGTCCCGGTTTGCCACCGCAGACAACTCATAAGTCCGGATCTTAGCTACGGGGTTAACTTTGAGATACCAACGATAGGGATGAGGGGCTTCAATACTACAGTCGGCCTCCAGCGTCGGTCGAATCTCGCTCACCAAATGCTGCGATTCTTCTGTGAATATATCCAGCTCGCTGCCTTCCATGAGCACTAGTTGACTGCGATCTGGTTGTAGGCAAACCGGATCCGCGCGCAACCACCAGCCATCATCAGGCATCCCGACATCCGCGATGCGAGTCACTGCAGCCACCGGCAAATCCACCGACTGTTGATATTCGACACCAAATGCTGTGAGTAACACCTGCTCCACAGTTTGTGAGCGTGCTGCAACAAAGTCTGCCCGTGCGGTGACGCGCTCCAAAATGTTGAGACTTGAGCCCACCAATGGTGCGGCGCCGTGTGAGCACAGCCCCGGCACAATCAGTGTAACGCTGACCCGCTCTTTCCGTGGCCTCACGCTGACACCACCTTGAAGCCCCTCAAGTCGCGCGTTGCAACGTCACTCGGATGGTGACTTTGTTTTGCTGACCGCGGTTGATAGTAGTAGAGACAACCTCTATACCTTGCTGCTTAAGTTCATCAATCCAAGTTAACCAAGGATCAAATTGTGCCTCGGTCAGCCAGACCTTAACCCGGTTTTCTTCGTCCGGTTGGATACGGCGAATAAATTGTTTGATTTTGTTGGCCTCTGCACTCTGCTCTATGATGGTCAGTAAAGGGATGTCATCATCACCGCGATTCTGGCCCCGGCTCGCCAGCAAAGGCTTTATCGCCTCGGCCTCAGCCTGCATCCAGTCTAAGGTTTGTTGTTTCGCCGGAACTTGGGCACGCAAAGACTCCAACTTCTGGTGCCACGGTTGCCACACCAGTAGGTATAGCAGCGCTACACCAAGGATCAGTGCGCCTGTTAGCAGAACCACACGTTCTCGTTGGCTCAACGCATACCAACGTTGCATCATGTCGCTCGCTCCAGTTTGAATCGGCCGCTCACACGATTTTCGCTAGAACCTGAGGAAATCAATACCGAGCGGACTGTCTTGTCTTGTTCAAACCGTTTTTTGAGCTGATCAAGCCCAGCGAAGTTTCCCGTGCTGATAGTAATCAACAAGGCGTTATCGCGAAACGCCACCTCTTCGAGGGTCGCCTGTGAGGGTGGCACTGCGCGTGCAACTGTCGCAAGCAAATACTGAAACTCACCACGACCTGCAGCGCCCGAGGTCAACGCGATAACTTCCCGTTCCATCTGCACACGCGGGTTGACGATGCGTGTGATGTCGGGAAATGTTGTCCTAAAGGTTTGAACGATTTGAGCGTCCAATTGCTCATTCTGACGCTTAAGTGAGAAGTACTCTGCTGAATCCGCGCCCACTTTGATTGCTGCAGCTAACGCCAGCATGGTCGCCGCTACCTTCAATCCGCCGGTGCTTTGATCACGCTGCGAGTCGGCGTAGGTGCCCTGTAATAAGTTAATCTCCGGGCCAGATTTACGATGATGTGCGACCCAGGAAGTGAAATCATCCCCGATCTCCCATTCACTGACGGCGCTTCCATCCAGCTTGATCAACTGTCGTGCGAGCTCAGCGTCGTTCACCGCAATTGAGATGGTTTTGTCGGTCAGTTCTCGCCACCAAAATTCCATTGCGTCAATGTCGAATGCCATACCCGCCATCTGCTCCGCCCGCACGCAAATCCGATCGACGCCTGCCTTGGCGACCGTGTAACGGGCCTGGGGATGAATCGGCAATAATAGATAGTCCGGCAGCATCCGCTGAACCTTTAAGCCCGCCTCTTCCAACTCGCGAAGCCAGGCGTCAAGCCGCTCACGGGAAACTACTGCGACCGTGGCATCCGCACCGGGTCGCCAATCCAATAGCGCAAAGTGTAGGGCATCCACATCAGCGGATAACCCTTCCTCCAGCGCGTAGGGAAGCGCCGCTAGCACTTTGCGACGATTACGTGAGGGTACCGATACCTTGCGGGTCACGACCTCCTCACCCGGCACTACCGCCACCAGAGTCACGCCCCAGCGCGACCTTGGAATCGCTGACAGCGAGTCCGCTTCTCCTCGGTCCAACACCGTGCCGCGTCGATCCACTTGGACCCAGCCGTAAGGTGAGCACACGCTGAAGTACTGAATCACGATAGACTCCGACGCCTCCGCAGCACCACTGCAATCTGATCCGAAGGTCTGCGATAAATCACACTATCAAGGGTCAGGTTGACACGCCCAAACAGCGCCCGACTATGCACGCTGAAATATTCGCTGGATATTGTTATCAAAGGCCCTGCGATGTTCGCTTGGCCTGCCAACTCTGGCAACACCAAGAAATCTTGGGTATCGGAGAATCCCTCTTCCCCCCGAGCTTCGATCAATGCTTGCGCCTGGGGCTCGCTCAACGCCGTTTCACCCAGTATTTGCAGCACGGGAAGCACCGCGGTGTTGACATTGATACGCACGTTGGTGGCGGGTAAAGCACTCACAAATGGCGCGATAACAGTGACTGCCTGTAGATCAAATCCTTCGACCCACTGCAGTTCCCCCACCTCCGCAAACAGTCGGTTTGCCGCCCGATAGGGAGGGTCCTTCGACAAATATTCGCCATCCTCCGCACCAAAGTTCCCGGTGACATCCACATCAGCATCAATCCAATCCACGACCGCATCGGCAAGACCCTCCTCCAACTCAAGCACTCGCAACAACCGCACAAACGCCGGATACCATACATTATCTCGACCTGCCTGAAGGTTATTCAGATTGAACAAGCCTTGCGCATCCACAACCTCAGTGGCAAGCGTACCTTCCTCTACTGGCACAGCCGGCAATAGTTCATTCCACGGTTCTTCGAGATGGTCAGTCTCGTTGTCGCGCATGTCACGCTCCAAAATCTTAGCTGCCCACTGCTCTGCACCCACCGCCATCTGGAAGGTCTGTTCCGAATCACGCTGGTTAGCGATGCGGCGAATGGACAGATACTGATCGTCTATCAGGTAGACTGATAGCGTAGTGAGCAAGAACAATATAAATAGCACCGTCACCAAAGCGACACCACGACAGCGCGATGTTGTGTCACACCCCATCTGGAACCTCGAACAGCCGTTGATATTGACGCTCATCAGAGAGCACGACAGTAATCTCCACACCCCTTGGCAAGGCATCCGGGTCGTCCCATTCTGCAGTGGATTCCAATTGCTGATCGGCAGTTAGACTAAAAAACAGCAATGACATGTCGGCGACATCTTCTAACACCAACCGACTTTGTTCGACGCTGTCCTGATCACGATCCAGCACCTGCCACGCGATGCGCAGCAGATCCCCATCCTCCAAACGCCAAGCCACACGGGTCGCGCGTTGTACCGATGTTAACCCCGTCAAAGGTTGCGTCGTGGTCAGGCGTATCCGCTCACCTACCTCCGGTGGGTTGTCCGGCATAGCAATCAACATCGATTCAACATCACCGAAACCATCGCGCACTGGGCGCGAAGTGAGATAACGTAGATCTCGCGCTAGAAGATCGAACGCGCGTTGCAGACTGCGCAACTCTTCGTTTTTGAGCGAAAGCTGATCCCGAGTCTCGAGAAAGCGAATTAAGCTGGCGTAACTTATGGCGGCAACTACTGCGAACAGAGCCATGGCGATCACCATTTCAAGCAACGTGAATCCGCGTGTGCGTCCCATGCTAACTATCGCTTGGCTCGGGGTTGTCAGAATCATCTTGCGACGGCTCGTCATCCGAGGCGTCCTGCACCGCCGTATCGTCAGGGGACTCGGGTTGCTCAGTATCATCGACCTCGGACTGATTTTCCTCTACGGGCTCCAATGGTTGTGCACGACGCGCGAGGTAACCAAATAGCGTTGCAGTGTTAGACGTTAGTTCGGGGTCGGTGTAGACCTCAAGATCCACTCTACGAATGTCCGGGTCTCTGGTGGTGGAGATACGCTCGTTGTAATACCACTGCCTTCCACCCAAGGTAACCTGTCGCTGCTGATCTCCCGCCACGGGCCAGCCGGGCGCCATGCGCAGCTCTGCCAAGCGGTTGGCGGCGACCCAAGAACCCAGCAACCGATTCTCGATCTGTTGCACCACATCGATATTGCTACCCATGGCTCTGGTCATTGCCGCAATGCCCACGGCAGCGATGGCCACTGCAACCAGAATTTCGAGCAACGTGAACCCGGACTCACCCCGATTCATTTTCCAATCTTGTCACTTTTACGTTTTGTGCCGGATCCAAACTCACCAAATAACCACCTGATTGCGATCCGATGGTGAGTTCAAAAGGGGTAATCTCGCCAATCGCTTCGACAACCACCAGGTCATCACTCGCCCCAGAGTCCAGCAACTTTAAGGTCACGCTGAGTGAGTCTGGCAACTGCCTTGGTCTTAGCACGTCATCACCCTCTATCGGCTCCCACTCCTCTCCCGGTGTCAGAAAACGATACCGGCGAGCAGACTCATCCACCTCGATCGCAAAGGTTTGCCCTGTAACCATGCTTTCGTCTCTAAGATGCTCGATAAGCGCGCCAAAGCGACGCGCCTCAAGTTCGGCGATCTTATCTTCGTCACGGTTAAAATTTAACACGACAAATGTTACGGTGAGGGCCATCAGGGTGACGACCACCATCATTTCTAACAGAGTAAATCCAGAGTGAAATCTACTCATTGCCAAGCGCGCATGACTGCATTCGTTGGACGATCGCAAAATGTGATGTGTGCCCCACCGCACACAGTACGGCGTGGACTTGGGACTTAACGTTGGTCTAGGTTCCAATTGCCAATATCCGCGCCCACATCTTCGCCACCCGGCTGGCTATCGGCACCAAACGACCATAGATCGAACTCCATGTGCTCCCCAGGGAAGAGGTATTGGTAAGGATTACCCCAGGGATCGAGAGGTAAACGCTCGATATATCCTCCCGCTTTCCAATTCCTGGGTTCTGGAGAGCCTGCTGGTTTGGTGACCAAAGCGTCTATGCCCTGCTCTGTGGTGGGAAAGTGGAAGCTGTCCAGCTTGTACAGCTTCAACGCGTTAGACAATGCACTGACGTCACTCTTCGCCTTGGCGATAAATGCCTCGTCCTGGCGACCTAGCACTCGTGGCAGAATAAGGGTGGCCAGTACCCCAATAATGACTACCACCACCATGATCTCGATTAGTGTAAATCCACGCTGTCGCATAGGTGCACTCAACTTATCAACTGGTTTAATTCCAAAATCGGTAGCAGGATGGCCAACACAATCACTAATACCATCCCTCCCATTAGTAAGATCATAATAGGCTCAAACAGGCCCACCATTACAGCAATTCGCGATTCAAGCTCGCGTTCGGTGGCGATTGCCGCCTTTTCCAGCATCACATCCAGACGCCCGCTGGTTTCGCCGCTTGCCACCATTTGCACTAGCAACGGCGGAAAGTGACCGCTGCGGCGCAAGGCACGACTGAAGCTCGCCCCCTCACCAACCTCATTGGCCGCCGTGGTCATGGAGCGTCGTAACACACGATTGCTCAGCACACCAGCACTCGCACGCATCGCCGACAATAGCGGCACCCCGCTGCCGACCATGATGGCTAGGGTGCGCGCCATGCGTGCCGTGTTAACGCCACGGATAAATTTTCTTAGCAACGGCATCCGCAACATCAGACGGTGTAGATGATACTGCTGTCTCGGTCGCCGGAAGATCAAGATAAACGCGATTGCCGCCACCACTGCCACTGCTAACAGATAGGGTCCGTAGATCTGGACAAAGTCACTGATTGTAATCAGTACTCGCGTGAGTATCGGCAGTGACTGCCCGGTATCCACAAATACCTGAACCACTTTAGGCACAACATAGGTGACCAACGCACTAACAATCAATATGGCCACTACCGTCAGGAAGGTCGGATATATCAGAGCTTGTCCCACGCGTTGCTGCAGGCCCTGACGTGCCTCGGTGTAATCCGCGAGACGTTCCAGCACCTCATCGAGGCGGCCAGATTGCTCACCGGCACTAACCGAGGCATGGTATATCTCGGGAAAGGACCGAGGATAAACCGCCAGGGCATCGGCAAGAGACCTGCCCTCCATTATCATTGCCCGAATACCGGTTAGCGTGGATTTTACTTCATGCCCTTCAGATTGTTCTATGAGGGCGTTGAGACTCTCCTCTATGGTCAGACCCGACCCCAACAACGTGGCAAATTGACGACTGACGACCGCAAGCTCGGTAACGCTGAGACGGTTTCGTCGTTTAGCCGGGGCGCCGCGCTGTGGTGCCTGCTGATCCACATCCACCACCGACAATGGCGTAAGTCCGCTGTCTCGCAATTGCTGGCGCACCTGGCGCGCGGTATCCGCATTGGCAACACCTTTGCGGGTACGGCCAGCGGGATCAAGTGCTTGATATTCAAACGCGCCCATATTGGTTCACAGTGCGGTTTGAGGTGATGAACTGTGATTGTGACAGCTGAAACGCTGCTACTCCTGCAACCACCGAACGTTATTCGTCACGAGTCACACGTAAGACTTCGTCGATGCTGGTGACACCTGCTAGTACCTTTTCGAATCCATTGTCTGCGAGACTCTTGGATTGCTGGCGCGCACGGGATAGCATCTGGTCCTCCGCGGCACCATCGTGGATCATGGTGCGCAACGTGTCATCGATCAGAATAAGTTCGTAGATACCTGTGCGGCCGCGGTAGCCACTGTATTCACACTGTTCACATCCGCCGGGCTTGTAGATCTGCACATCTTCACCGTTGCCCAACCTAAGCAACTCCCGTTGTCGACCTTCGGGCACCACGTCTTGCTTACACTGGGGACAGAGTTTGCGCACCAGTCGCTGAGCCAGCACACCGATCAAACTAGAGGATATTAGGAATGCCTCCACACCCATATCCACCAGCCGGGTGACGGCCCCAATAGCGGTGTTGGTATGCAGGGTAGACAATACCATGTGGCCAGTGAGACTAGCCTGAACCGCTATTTCCGCAGTCTCTAAGTCCCGTATTTCGCCCACTAGTACCACATCAGGGTCCTGCCGCAGAATCGACCGAAGCCCACCGGCAAAGGTCAACCCAATCTTGCTATGCACCTGAGTTTGACCCACTCCATCGAGGTCGTACTCGATCGGATCCTCCACCGTCAAAATGTTCAGTTCTTGCCGATCCAGGCGTATCAGCCCAGCATAAAGCGTGGTGGTCTTGCCCGACCCGGTGGGTCCGGTCACCAGCACGATGCCATGGGGGTTATGAACGAGCCGATCAAATGTTTGCGCAAGCGCCGCATCCATACCCAACTCTTCGAGCTTTAGCCTGGAGGCCTGCTTGTCCAACAAACGCAGCACCACTCGTTCGCCGTGCTGCGTAGGCAGGGTTGACACCCGAACATCGATGGGATGTTCACCGACTCTCAACGAAATTCGGCCATCCTGAGGCAACCGCTTCTCGGCAATGTCGAGCTTGGCCATCACTTTAAGGCGCGAAACCAACGCGCCGTGCAGCGCTCGCTGTGGTTCAACCACATCACGCAACACTCCGTCGACGCGAATGCGTACCACTGATCGTTGTTCGAACGCTTCCAGATGTATATCAGACGCACTTTCGCGGATCGCCTGAGTA
Source organism: Gammaproteobacteria bacterium (assembly GCA_029861795.1). The sequence continues at coordinate 12,282 of JAOTYS010000050.1, forward strand.
AGCAACGCATTAATCAAACGAACAATGGGTGCATCATTGGATGCTTCCAACAGGTCTGTGGTTTGCGGTAACTCCTGGGCCAGCAACTCCAGATCCACTTCATCGCCTAGATCGTCAACCATCTGGGTGGCTTCGGATTGTCCCTTGTCGTAGGCCTGGCGCAGCGTTTTTTCAAAATATGCTTTATCGACCTGATGAAACACGAATCCCGCGCCGAGTTTTCGTCTTAACTCAGTCAGCACCCCCATTGCAGGAGATTCGGCGCACAGCACGTGGAATTTGCCGTCCTCCTTGTAGGCCACTAAGACACCAGAGCGCTTTGCGAATGGATATGGCAGCGTGGCAACGCATTCTGGATCGACCAGTTGCATCCACTGGCGCTGCTCTCCCGTAACCAAAATGGACTCAGAGACGACCATGAGTTCGATAACCTTAGACGCTATTTAACGAAACGCACAACCCCACACACCCGCCACACAATCCCTAGCTATCGTCGGTCTCCATATTGTGCATCCCAATCAATGTCTGGCGGAACCGGTAGTGTGACGCCCTCGATCATATTGGGGGTGTCTGGCTGGCTTTGTCTGCTCTCCTCTTGCACATGCTCGTATCTTTGCTGGGTAAGTCCGGCGATATCTTGAGCAGAACGTACGATCTTGGGGCGCAGGAAGATCATGAGATTGCTCTTGGCAGCCTCCTTTGATTTTCTACGGAAAAGCGCTCCGATAATCGGGATCTTGCCGAGGATGGGAACCCACTCTACGGTATCGAAAACATCATCCCTAATCAAACCACCGAGCACGATGACTTGACCATCGTCAACTTGCACGGTGGCGCTAAGCGAGCGCTTATTGGTAATGATGTCAGAGGCACCTTCAACCGTGGTGGGGCTTACGTTTGAGACTTCTTGCTCGATCTCCAGTTGTACTGTGTCGCCTTCATTGATCTGCGGCGTAATACGTAGCGTCAAGCCGACGTCTTTGCGTTCAATGGTCTGGAACGGATTGACGATACCCGTTGCTATGGCGCCGTCATCACCACCCTCGATCACCGCGCCGGTACTCACATCGGAAACGAACTGCCCGGTAATGAATGGAATTTCCTGAGCGACGATAATCTCCGCCGCCTCATTATCCAGGGTCAAGATATTCGGTGTCGCCAATATATTGGCGTTGGCGTCAGCCTTCAGCGCTCGAACAATGAGACGAAAATTGGGGACCTGTTCGCCAAAAATATTTTCCACAAGCTTATCAATAACCCCTACCGTCAACCCACCAGAAATATCCGAGAAATCAGTATTACCAGCGACTTCACCGCTGGTGGTTCCATTGTCCGAAAACTCCCACTCGACACCCAGATCGGCAGCCTTGTCGGCACGGATCTCCACGATGATGGTCTCGACAAATATCTGAGCGCGACGGATGTCGATCTTGTCGATCACGTTTTTCAGCGCTTGAAATTCTTCGTCAGGCGCGCGAATCACTAAAGCATTGGTATCCTCTTCAGCTCGTACCGACAGTGCCCGCGGTATTGCCTGCCCCTCTTCACCGCCAGCAGCGGTTTCCAATACTTCGTTCAGCAGATCCACCAGGTTCGCTGCCTTGGCATGGCGCAGATACACCACATGAAAGTCGCCCTCGACCGGTCGTTCGATGTCTAACTGATCGATTACGGCCTGCAACAACTGAAACTCAGCCTCGGGCGCCTGAATGATGAGCGAGTTTGTAGTTGCCTCTGCCTGTACAGAAAGCTGCTGTGTCGCCGGTGTGCCACCCTCGCCAGTCTGTGGTCTCAGCGACGTAGTAAGCTGCGACAAGATCGGAGCCAATTCTTGCGCCTTAGCGTAACGTAGATAAACAACATGCACGTCGGAGCGTCGATCCGGCTGATCGATACGCTCGATGATCTTGACGATGCGTTGGACGTTCGCCGCGGTGTCGGTAAATACCAGGGTATTAGTTGGCGCATGGGGGGCGAAATGACTGGTGGGCGGCAGTAAGGGCCTCAGAATTGGGACCAACTCCTGCACTGAACTGAATTTTAGCTGGTAAACCTGTGTGATCTGTTGGTCGCCGGGGGATTCAACCGCCGTAAACGCCGTAGGCGTAGGGCGCTGTTTCACCACATTGCTTGGCAAAATCTTGATCACCTGCCCCGCAGGCACTGCCGCAAAATTGTGGACTTCCAGCACCGACAGAAAGATGTTGTAGATTTGATCCGCGCTGAGCTTATCGCCGGACACTAAGGTGACCTTCCCTTTCACCCGAGGATCAACCACAAAGTTTTTGCCTGTTATCTGCGAGACCGTCGTTATTAACGCTCTAATATCGGCGTCTTGAAAATTCAAGGTGACGCTGTCACCAGGTGCTATCGAAGTGTCGATACTGGTCTGCCCCCACGCCGTTTCGGAGTAGAACATAGGGACTGTCGAGATGCACAACGACAATGCCGTCACCAATACGATCCGTCCTGGTCGCAGCGATCGCCTGGCCAATAGCATTGTGATCATAGGACCACTTATTTAACCACCCGACGTTTCTTTAGACATCCGCCGCGTTGTCACGAAACCACCCATAGGTGTTCTCCAGACCTTCTCGTAGTCTTGTCTTTGCTCGCCAGCCGAGCGTGTTGATGCGTGTGCTATCCAAAAGTTTTCTCGGCGTACCATCCGGTTTCGCCGAATCGAACTCCGTAGCGCCCCTGAAGCCGACCACATCGCAGATCAACGCCGCAAGCTCTCTAATGCTGACTTCCTCACCTGATCCAATGTTGACCATGTCTTTGAAACCGTCCTGATTAATCAAAAAAACACAAGCCTCCGCCAAATCATCCACAAACAGAAATTCGCGTAACGGATTACCTGTGCCCCACAGTGTGACGTGGTCACTTTGACGCCTCTTGGACTCATGTACTTTACGGATTAGCGCGGGCAACACATGTGATGTTTCCAGATCGAAATTATCATTGATGCCATACAGATTGGTCGGCATAACTGAAACGAACTCAGTGCCATACTGAGCATTGAAGGCCTCGCACATCTTGAGCCCTGCGATTTTCGAGACTGCATAAGGCTCATTGGTGCGTTCCAGCGGCCCAGTGAGCAAATACTCTTCGCGCATAGGTTGGAGGCAATCCCGTGGGTAAACGCAAGAACTACCCAAAAAAACCATACGAGCCACCTCGTATTTGTGAGCAGCGTGGATGACATTGGTCTGCAACGCCAAATTCTCGTAAATGAAATCCGCTCGATATGTGTCGTTTGCACTAATGCCACCGACTTTGGCGGCAGCGAGGAATACGTACTTGGGTCGCTCACTCGCAAAAAAGCTTTGCACCGCAGCCTGATCGATCAAATCCAAGTCGCCTCGCGAACGCACCACGAGATTGTGGTATCCGTCGGCCTGCAACTTTCGCAGAATGGCCGAGCCCACTAGCCCGTGATGGCCCGCGATGTATATCTTGTCCCCTAGATTCATGACACTGCGTTGAAAATCTAGTGTCTTTAGTTATATCTGGTGACACTTATCGTGGTGCGGCACATGTTGATTACCACCCCCGGCGACTCACTCGGCTTACCTATGTTGAGCTGCTCAATGATAGTGCCCGCAAGGCCGTTGCCGACCAATCCAGCCACCTGTATTTAAGCGCGACGGCTCCATTTTTAACAATTATTTTAAGTGTCGCCGATAATAGCATGAAAATAAAGGACAAATATAAAAAGAATCAACTGAGAGTTTGGACACTCATGGGAGTCGCTTGACACCTCGCAGAAACACCCCCCCGCGATCACATAACCGATTGAAATTAATAGCAAAAACTTGGCGAATCCATACTGGTGGGGTATGCCCAGGGACCGACCGTTAGTCGGTGGGCACGCGCGCGTTGAGCCCTACGCGCCGACCACACAATGATTTCGGGGCAACGTGTAAACCGCCTACAGGGGCACATCATCCCTTCACAATCGCTTCACTCCAGGCTGTCTAATATGACCCGTTTGACGGCCGCCATGGTTGGTTTGACCGTGACCGGAGCCGCGCTCTGCTTGATCGCGGTA
>JAOTYS010000401.1 GCA_029861795.1 Gammaproteobacteria bacterium
GAGCAAGCGCTCATCACGGCCATGGCCTATGTGGATCTCAATCCCATTCGGGCCAATATTGCCAAAACGCCTGAGCAATCAGACTTTACCAGCCTGAAGGCACGTCTAGAGACGAATGACGGACAGAAGGAGCTCAGAATGGCGGTATCACGACTGCTCAAATGTGATGCACTCCACCACTTCAATGTTCCGATCCGGCCCCTGAAAGGATTCTTTATATCCGGGAAAGAAAACGGAACCAGCGACGCCACCGACAATGCGCTGCCGATCTGTGAACATGAATACCTTTCTCTGGTGGACACGACCGGTCGCATCGTCGTCACGGGCAAGCCTGGACACATTGACCCGGCACTTGACCCAATTTTTACACGGCTGAATCTCTCAAAAGACCAGTGGATCCAGGCGAGCACCCATTTCAGACAGCACTACCGCAACGGACAGCTCAGACTTACTAAGGCGGCATAGGCGACCATCCACCACCATCGCAGGTCAGGTGCCTGGGGGTTAACGCTGCCTGCCTGAAACATAGACTGGCCAGATAGCAGCCCCCTCTACCCAATCCAAAATATCGCAGGATTATGCATCTCCATTCATTCATCTGAACCGACCGTGCCTGTCCTTGTGTTCAGTGCATCTGAGTCGGTTGGGTGCCTGTAGCCTGTTAGGTTCTCACGTGTTGTGCGAAGCTGCTTTGCCGGAGGAGCGTGTAGTACTCTCTGTTTATGCTTGCATTTATTGATGAAAGCGGATGCCCTGGGTTTAAACTCGCGAGAGGTTCAACCACTGTATTCGTTGTTGCAATGGTCGTATTCAAAACCGAGGCAAGCGCAAAATCAGCGGAAGCGGCAATCTCCAGAGTCAGAGCAGCCTTCAATCACAAGTCAGAGTTCAAATTCAGCAAGTGTAGAAACTCTGTGCGAGAAGCATTTCTTCGCGAGATCGCAGCACAAGACTTTGCGGTTAGGGCTATCGTCGTTCGAAAGCAGAGAATTCACAGTCGACAGCTGCGGACGATCACCGATTCGTTCTACAACTACTTTGTCAAACTAATGATGCAACACGATCAGGATATGCTCGCTGACGCAATCGTGAAGATTGATGAAAGTGGCAATCGAAAGTTTAAGAAGCAATTGGAGAGCTATCTGAAACGTGAGCTAGGAAATCGAGTCAAGAAAATTCGGTTTGTCAATTCAAAAGGAAGCGAGTTGATTCAACTCGCAGACATGGTCGCAGGGGCAGTCTACCGCGCCCATCGGGAGGACAGCCGCCGCGACGATCAATGGTTGGGGATTGTCGGACAGAGAATTCAAGACATCTGGGAATTCCCAAATGCCGGGCATTAAAAAAGCCCCGACGTGCGGGGCTTCGACGTCTTTGCGGTCCCGTGTCCTATCCAAGAGAATTCCTGGAAAGTACCCCATACGGCGGCCGGTTCGGCACACGGGAGCGACTTCGACAAGGAAATAATAGGACCGATGGTCCTGGTCGACAAGGTAACCACATCACGGTTTCGCTAACACACTGTTTTCTGGCGTAATTTAGTTGAGGGACAAAACCTGAATAGCCTTGTACGCCAGCCCATTACGCAATAACCATTCAATTTTCGCCTGACGCTCGCAATCGGCCATATGTAGATTAGTTCTTAGTATTGCGTCTGATTTTGCGCAAACTCCGCAGAAACCCACTGACCATCTGTACCAATATCGGTTTTCGTTAACCATATTTGATCCGATCTGACGCGAAAAACTGTCCGCATTCGGACAGTTTGGCGACTCTCATTTGACCAGGCCAACCCTTCAAAATACTCCTCGCCAGTCCAGCTGAAAAGCAACTGCAGGCTTGCACAACTAGACGATCAAACTTCTGGCTATGTGGCAGAGATTCAAACTTAAATCTTTCAACCTGGAAGGATCTTTTTCGCGCAAATCGACGTCGAAAATTTCTCGTCATATTGACCCAATTCTCGTTTTGTCAAATTTGACTTCGATTCTTGAGCAGCAAAGGATTTCAGATATTGAAGAAATTACACATTCTTGTAGGTTTCGTCTTGACAGCCGCGCTCGCTGTTTGGATCAGGGCGAATCGCGACCGTGCCAAAAGCAGCGAATCGACAATTGGGTCCAAAACATTTGAGCAACTACAAAGTAACAAGCAGTAGGTAAACATGCCGACAAAGAAGATTGGGCTGTTGATATCAGTCGTCATAGGAACATTCGCTCTTGCGTTATTGATGTTCATGGGTAATGAAGAATCAGAACCTGAGAAAATTCGGACAGTGGAGCTGCCGATTGGAACCCAGGACAGCTCGAACCCAGGAGCGGCGGATTCAGACTATCGCGTTACCGAGCTGCGCATTGCTGAATCTGATGAGACTGACGCGAAGCCGACTCCTTGGGAAAATACGATTGAAATCGATCCTGGCGCGACATACAAAAATTACGTTGCCAACGCAGTCGACGGCGATATTGAATCAGCGTTTGTTCTGGTTTCGTCGATGAGACAATGCCGATTCATTGCCAGGTCCGAAGATGAGATTCGGCAGAAGTATGCCGAGGGTGGCCACGACGAAGAACTCGTGGAACACCAAGTGAGGAGGCTGAACAACTGCAAGTCGTTGTTTGATGAGGTTCAAGATGTCGACGCTGAATACAACATCTGGTATCAGATCGTGCGAGAGTCTGGACACCCATTGTTCCAGGTGAAGCAGAGGAGCTTGCCATACCAGAAGTTGAAGCCTTTGGTGGTCGCGGCCCTTTCGGAACAGTATCCCGAATCCTACCTTTACGCGGATGCGTTCGGAGCTGCGTCTAGGATGTACTTGGAGTATCCCGAGCATGGGATAGACGAAAACAAGTTTCACGCGTGGCAGCTCATGACGTGCTCCGCAATAATTGGATGCGACCACGATCAAATGCTCTCTGAGCTGCGAGCTCAGCTACCAAAGCAACAAGTAGACGAAATTCATTCGCTAGAAATGACGTATGCCGAGTCAGTATCCAGCGGTGATACATCTATGTTCGATCACTAGTGTTTTCGCAATGCAGCTAGTGACTAAATGTTTGAGTTTCAAAGGTTGTACAAGGGGATTTCGATGAATAGACCAAACCGTGGGATCGTGCTGATTGCATTGCTAATTTCGATTGGGGCCTTTGCTGCTCTTTACTACATCGAAATTGATGAGCCTTATATTGCGGATGACGTTCTCGCGTCGGCAAAGCTCGTTGCGGAAGGCCACACATACAAACCCCTTGCGTTTCAGAAGTACAACGCTTTGGACGTAGTAGTCGTCAAGTGGAGTGACAATAAATTCTCTGCCTATGTAAACAATGGTCTTGCCGGCGTGGTTTGGGGCTTCCTTGGTTCGTATTGGGTTGAAGGTGAAACTCCGCCCGATGAGGCTTGCGATGAAGATGCAGAAATTGAGGGTTGCAAACCTAAGATCAACGGTACATCCGTCATGTTCATGGGTTGCCCGCCTGGATGTGGCACGTCGCCGTACGTCATGAATTGGACAGCGACGAATTATGACAGCTTTGACATTGAAGTGAAGCTCTTTGGAAGTTGGCTTCACCACTATAGCGGAACGGCCACTTCAACAACTGGGACGAGTGTCGGCACACTAATGACAGGTGAATATCGGGTTCGCGCAAAAAATTCGTACGGAAATAGTGGTTGGACCAAGATGTTTTTGCCCGTTCAGTGCACGTCCAATCAGAACCCGTGGTAATGCCTAGGCGTCGACCGAAAGGAGGCTCAAAAGTGATTAAGACAAGAAAATTTATGACTCTCACAGCAGCTTGTTTGTTGGTTGCTGCAGGTGCGGCATCTGGGCAGAGCACCAGCGCCGATCAGAAAGATGCCGAACTTGTCTATCGAGACGCAGCCGGAAATTTGCCAGCGGCTTCTGAGAGAGCGCTCAAACGATTGAGCGGCGCAGCAGAGAAACACGGCTTCGTAGAGTTGTGGCTGTCGCTTGATTCTCAGAAGCTCTTTGGTGGCAAGCGAGTATCGGACGTTGATCTACGCCGTAAGTGCGCAAACATACTTAAACCTCTGGCCGATAGCGGAGATGTAATACACCCAAGCAAGGGTCCCACAAACTTCGGTGCTATCTGCTTCGTCCGCGCAACCAGCGGAGGCGTTCTACGATTGGCCGAAGACGATAACTTTCGCCAAATCTTGGGCACCACACACGGCCACTAGCGAGGAATTATCGGGATAAGCCAAGGACGGTCTAGAGCCCAGTCTGTTATTCTGGACAGGCACAAATCACAGCAGAATGCAGACTAATTGTTATTCTGGACAGACACAAATCACAGCAGAATGCAGACTAATAGGTCTTTCGCTTTACAACGCCTCTACCTACCCTTCTCTACATGCCCAGAGCCCGCAAACACCTGGTGTGTCTATCTGAT
>JAOTYS010000051.1 GCA_029861795.1 Gammaproteobacteria bacterium
ATAGTAAAGCGGACTGCGTTGCCAATCCGCCGAAATCTCCTGTTTGTGGGGATGGGCAACCACCTGAAGCCCTTCTCCTCGATGCCAAGTCAACGAAACCGCCTCAAACAGGGGATGCAACGTACGGAAGGCAACATGGCAGCGCCACACCGGCACATCAGCGGCGTGCAGTCGAACGCAACAGCCGTCAACAATCGCTTCGACATCCGTCGAGCTCAGGGACTGACTCATCAACCAGTCGGCCACAGAATCCACCAACGGATCGTGCGCCGCCGAAGCGTTATCAGTGGGTATTGGGACGGTGCGGATTTGTTGTGTCATAGCGTATCATTGTGCTATCGATTCATCCTGTCACACTGGCTTGAACACAAATGCAATGAGGTCAGTCTACGGACGTATCCAATGTCCATCCGACATACCACGCCTGTCCAGCATGCCATTTCAACTGGAGAAACACAATGAACCAGATGCTAAATCCTGACGCCGTAGCGCCGCCTTTCGGAAACTACTGTCATGCAGTAGAGATTCCAACTAATAACAGAAGGCTGTATGTCTCTGGACAAGTTGGAGTGATGCCAGACGGCACAATCGCCCAGGGAATCGAAGCTCAAACAGACCAGGTGTTTAGAAACATTATCTCAATTGTGGAAGCGGCGGGAATGACGGTGTCCGACATCGTTAAGTTCAACTCTTATCTCACGCGGCAGAAAGACATAGCAGTTTATCGCGAGGTCCGCAACCGCATCATCGGAGATCACCGCGCTGCTTCCACACTTGTCGTTGTTTCCGCATTAGCGTCTCCCGACTGGCTGATCGAAATCGAGGCAGTGGCGGCCAAAGCGGTTCATCAAGATGTCACTTGAAAGTGTGGACATAGTCGAGGTGGAGACGAATATCGATTTCCTCCTGTTTCACCCCATCCACCGAATCTGTCTTGTCGGAATCCAGTAATGATAGATCGCAGTGAACTGAAGAGGATCAACCCTAAGTGATATGGTTAGTGTTGTTGGTTTCACTGCGAGTGTTCTCCGATCAGAGCTGTATCGTATTCAAACTTTAATTTAAATAGGAAGGTTTCCGGTTACGATTCGCAATCGGCATGTTGTACTCGCCGTCGAACCGAAGCTATGCTCGTCCCTGAATTCGAAACAGATTTACTTGAGCCCAGCGTGAGGACCCAAGTACGGCGAGCGCTGCCACAGCTACTTCGTCGCAAGGATAAACAATCGCTTGAATAGGAAAACGGTCTTATCGTCAACATCGGGAGGATAAGCCTTTAGTATACGCCGACGATACTCTGTTTCGAACCGCTGACACTGTTCGCCAGTCAACGCACTGAAAAACGGTCGCAACAAAGTTCCTTTTGTCCACGCCGCAACGGGATTCTTGCCCTCAAGGACATGAAGATATTCAGTCTCCCAAATATCCACCCGGCCGAATTGTTGCGATAGCAATTCATAGTAACTTTTCGCATCCCACACTGGATTTCGTCGCAGCAATGGCGTTAACGCTTCACGCCAAGCACCAGAGGTCACGGTATCGACCAAGGCAGTATGAGACGCTGCATCATAGTTACGCGGCATCTGTACGGCAAGAACGCCGCGGGGATTTACAGATTGACTAAGTCTCACAAAGAGTCGTCGATGATCATCAATCCAGTGAAGCGCCGCATTTGAGAACACCAGATCAAATTTGGAATCTGACCGCCAATGATTTATGTCGCGGTGTACCCATTGGACCGTGGTGTTGCGAGCTTCTGCCACGGCAAGCATCTCTTCGGAGTTATCAACACCTATTATCGCGGCATGAGGCCAGCGTTCGGCTAGTAGATTGGTCACTTCCCCACTACCGCATCCTAAGTCGATGATGGCGTTTGGCGAATCGATTTGAATTCGGGCAATGAGGTCCGTGGCCACCTTTAGCCGCTCGGCAGCGAAGCGATGGTACTGTGCGGGGTCCCAGATCAATGCGTAGTGGAGATCATGGCAATCAGGTCATTTCAACAAACATCCCTTCATACGTAAAACAGCTTCAGTCCAACTCCGCCTGATCGCCAATCGAGTGCGACCAGACATGACTCTCTGAATAGGATCCCACATAGCATCAATTAATACTACGCATAATAAACTCTGGGCCTTGGATTGCATGGGTTACAGACCCATGCCATAGTCGTTGACTTGATTCATGGAAATCCTCTAGCAGATCTCTGTGCCTGCCTACGATAACAAAGTTATTGCCATTACTGGCGCTGCAGGCGGAATTGGCAGCGAGTGCGCACGATTACTGCATGCGCTGGGCGCCGAGCTGTTGCTCGTAGATGCTGCGAAAGAACCGCTGCAAAAATTGGCTGACGAACTTAGCGGGGCAAAATGTATCGTGTCCGTAGAGTCTTCTCTTGAGTCTCGAAAAGAATGCATCAACACGTTAGATGCGGTCACCAAGCCAATTTACGCTCTGGTGCATTGCGCAGGAATTTTCAAGCCCGACGGAAATCTAGGCACCAAGCATCGACGCACCTATGACGAGGTGATCTCGGCCAACCTCACTAACGCCTACGATATGGCGTATGCGTGTAGCCAGCGACTCGACCCGGATGAGGTCTGTCGCATGGTGTTCTTAAGCTCAGTGGCATACCGCCAGGGCTCCTTCGATCATGTTGCGTATTCCGCAGCAAAAGGAGGAATTGCAGGACTCATCCGTGCATTATCCCGTCGGCTTGCGCCGCAAGTGTTGGTCAACGCCATAGCACCGGGTGTGATTGACACCCCAATGCCACGACAGATCATTGAGCAGCGTGGTGATCAAATTATTGGACAAGTGCCTTTAAGGCGCCTGGGGGAACCCCGTGAAGTTGCAACAGTGGTGGAGTTTTTGTGCGGCCCAGGCTCAACGTTCATCACTGGGCAAGTGATAAATGTTGACGGTGGTGCAGCAAACTCGTAGATATCCAGATCGTGAATCCTAGGACAACATTATGAAATTCGATCTCTTCAGCCTAATGCAAAAACGTGACGAAACTTGGACTGCTGGTGATGTGTTCGATGACATGGTTGATACGGTGCGACTAGGTGAACAGATCGGTATGGAGACTGCGTGGTTCGCAGAGCATCACTTCAACAATTACAGTCTATGTCCCTCACCGCTTATGGCCGCGGCCTACTGTGCGGGCCAGACCAGTCGGATCCGACTGGGCACCGCTGTAGTGGTACTACCGCTTTACCAACCCCTGCGTCTGTTGCAGGAAATTGGGATGGTCGATGTAATGAGTAACGGTCGACTGGTAGTGGGTATTGGTAGCGGGTATCAGGACTATGAGTTCCAGCGTTTCGGGGTCAAGCTTGCAGAAAACGTGGATCACACGCTGGAAATACTGGACATACTTGAACTTGGACTGACTCAAGATGAGTTCGCGTACACGGGAAGATACTATAAATATCCGGCGACGCAGATCGCTATAAAACCCATACAACAACCAATGCCGGAAATCTGGGTAGCCGGTCTGATGAGTCATCCCAAAGTGCAAAAGCGAGTGGCTCAAAGCGGCTACGTCCCAATGTTGACACCGAGCTGGAATCCAATGTCGTCGTTGATCGCGGTGCGCGACAGCTACCGTGACATCAATCGATCAATCGGGCGCGATAGCGCATCCTTGCCGTTGGGCCTGATGCGTTTCATTCATGTGACTAACAGTCGAGAAGAGGCTATCGATGCTGCTGAGCGGGCCCGCTACTCTTCCCGTGCATCTCTATCCTTGCGGCTAGATTATGCCAAGTTCAATGGAATCTACGTAGAGGACAGCCCTGCAAAGAATGAACCGCCGATAGAAGAAATGGTTGAGAACTATATCATCGGTGACGTAGAGCACTGCATAGAAAAAATAGTCAAAGATCATGATGTGATGTTACATTCCCACATGTTGTGCAACGTACAACTGGGTGGTGTCCCACATCGCCGGGTAATGCGAACGATGGAAGCCTTGGGTAACGACATCATTCCCGGTGTGCAAAAGGAGTTGGCTAAGCGCGGTGTCACCGATCCCGTCATCGATCAGCAGCCCCTGGTTTCAAGATCCTCCGCCGCCTAGTCGCCCGGCCGGCCATCCATTCAAAGCAAAGCAGACGCCAACGGGGCGTTTACAGGTTAATCGTTGAGCACGGTCTCGGCCGCATCCGCCTGCTCTATCCATTGTGCAGCGAACGCGTCCATGATCGCCTCAGCCGCCAATTTGTTGGCGAATGCGCTGGGATGCGCGTCGAACTGGTTAACGTGAAGTCGTGCCACATCTTCAGCGTATGGCCTATAAACATCCCGCAAATCTAGACACTGAATCGTTTCCTGCTCACATACCTGCAAAACATATTCATGCATGAAATCAAAAGAGTAATCATCTGCAAGTTCCGGCATCAAAAAAGGAAATAGCACGATTGCTACCGGAACATTAGCGCTCTTCGCATGTCGGATGAATTCCCTAACGTCATTCAGCGCAAGTTTCGTGGATTGACTATCAGAATCACCGAATCTCCGCACCATATAGTCTGCGTATGTTTCCACTTTACCCGCCGCTGCCTGAAATCGATGCCACATCGTATTAAGCACAAAGTAGATGACCGAGTGCCGACGATAGCGGTCGTGATATTCTCTCCACGGGAGAACATTTTTCGGATCTGGTCTATGTGAGTAATCATATCCTTCGAAATCATTAACAAACCATTGAAGCAAAACGAAATCAATTGTGGTTTCAGCCGTCAATTTCTTGAGCATTCGGATCTCGTCAATTGGTTGTGCCCCCATCCGTCCCAGATTGAGTACCTCAAACATTGACTCGTTCTTGTTCAGGCGCTCTTCAATTAAGTCGGTGAAGCGATCATCCTCTGCAATGCCTTGGCCAAACGTCAAGGAGTCACCGATTACAACAATCCTGAACACCCCGTCCGGTTTGTTAACCTCGAATTCACCTTCCCGTGTACGCCACGAATTCAACTTGACTAGATCTCTGCCGAATTCCTGAAGCAACCAATTTTTACTGAAATAACTTCCAGCATCGCCGGTCGTCGTGATGTCACGATAATAGTACCGGGCAGCGTGCTCAGCCAGCGGCAGTATCAACACGATCGCCGGAAGCAACAACAGAACAAGGATAACGCTGTAGAAAAATTTCTTCATTATCGATCCCCTAAGACACTTCACGGTCTGTTGCGGGGTTTGTATCCATCTGCGACTCCCAGTTTGGTGTAGATTACACTTTTGGTTTGCAGTCGGACTGAATAGGGAACAAAGTTTGTAAGGCCGACTCTAACATTTCACCTACTGATAGGAAAAATGATATGGCAAAGACATCAAACAAGCACAACCGACTCGTCGTGACCGGCGCCGCAATAGTGCTACTGTGGAGCACGACGGCAGCATCTGAGGATCAAGTTGTTGCCAGCGGCAAGTTCGAGGGATTGAGTGGTCATGCCACGTCCGGCACAGTGACCATCAAGCAAACTTCAGAAGCCACTATCGCGGTGCTGGAATCAGACTTCAGTTTCGATGGTGCACCAGACCCAAAAGTCGGATTTGGTCATAACGGCTACGACAAGTCGACTACGATCTCGGCACTCAAGTCGAACAAAGGTACACAAACTTATGAGATTCCCGCCTCGATTGATGTGTCCAAATACACCGAGTTCTACTTATGGTGCGAGCGTCATAGTGTACCATTGGGTGTGGCACCTCTGGAAAAGTAGTGTTGTAGCCTTCGATTTAGCACCCGCACTGATTGACTAGTTGTCAGATTCGAAAAGCCGAGCGCGCTCGTCTGTGCTGATCGCCACATCGCCGATAACTACATCTTGCGCAGCTCTTTCTGCGGCCCGCGCACTTGACTCTAGAACTAAGCCCAGACTCAATACTAACAAACCGACCGTGTTGCTCTGTGCTGTCATCGATCCAGCCTCTGGCCGTTGGCGTGTAGCGTGTTCAACAATCGATTAGACCAACGAAGCCGCTAAAAGATTTACCGCAGAAGAAACATCCGGATTGACACCGAAAACAAAGACAATAGTTCGGTCACAACGGGGGGCTGCGTTGTCGAGTGATACTCTTAGCTGATGGGGTGCTATAAGATCTACATAAACACATTTGAGGATTTCATAAGAACCTCAGCGCACGCCGTACTCCCGTCCTCAATCGGCCTTTCCTTGTAATCATCCGAGAAAATGCATCACTGCGACACCGCAGGCTACCAGCACTGCTGCAACTATCCGACGAATGCTGAAACGCTCCCCCAGCATCAGCATACCGATTAGTGCAGCAAAGATCACGCTAGTTTCTCGTAGCGCAGACACAATCGCTAAAGCGCCGAAGCTCATCACATAAATTACTAACCCATAGGCGCTAGTGGCGGCGATACCACCAACGATATAGATCCGCCATTCAGTCTGCAAAAAAGACCAGGTAGCCATTCGTCGGCGCCATAGTGCAAATAATGTAAGTATCAATCCATCCAGAAGAAACAACCAACAGATATATCCTAACGGGCTTGCCGATGCCCTCACTCCCATTCCATCCATTACCGTGTATGCCGCGATAAAACCACTAGTCCCCATTGAATAAACCAACGGACGAGAATCATTTTTCCACGGCCGGCCGTTCTCAAAGGCCAAGCTAATGATCCCCACGCAAGCCAACAGCACCCCGACCGTTGCAGGCCGCGATAGCCATTCGTCCGCCAGTAACGCGGCCCCGCCCGCCACCAACAATGGCGCCATGCCACGCGCCAGCGGATAGACATGGCTTAGATCGCCGAAGCGGTACGACTGCAGCAGGAAAAAGTGATACCCCGCATGCAACACTACCGAAACACCCAGAAAAACCCAGCTCAGTTGATGCGGAGGACGCACCCAAGGGATCAGCACCACCGCCATGAGCAGACCGACAAACGACACCGACGCCAAAGCCAGAAGTCGGTCTCCACCTCTTTTTACTAAGGCATTCCAGATTGCGTGCAGCAATGCAGCGCACAGGACAACAGCGACCGTGCCGAAACTCACTGCTTACAGCCGCCGTCGACGGACATCAGGCCTTTTACTACCGGCTCACTACGGACACCGGTAGCCAAGAATCAGAGCAGGTCCACTATTGCGCGTGATCCCCAACTAGCGGCACAAATCGAACCGACATGACGTCGGTTTCTTTAACTGAGCCGTCTGATTGTTTTTGCAATACACGCAGCTCTTGAATACCACCTTCAGGGCCAACCGGGATGACCAGCCTGCCACCTATCTTTAGCTGCTCCACCAGAGGTGCTGGAACATGATCGGGGGCTGCAGTAACGATGATGCTGTCGAAAGGTGCCTTCTCCTCCCATCCCTGATAGCCATCACCGATCCGCACCTCAATGTTGTCATAGCCGAGTTGTATCAATGTATCTCGCGCGTTTAGACCTAGAGGCTCGACAATTTCTATGGTGTAAACCTGCTCGACTATCTCGGCGAGAATCGCCGCCTGATATCCGGATCCAGTTCCCACTTCCAACACCACGTGCCCTCGGCTTGGATGCGCCAGTTCGGTCATCACCGCCACCATATATGGTTGAGAAATCGTCTGTCCGTGACCGATGCGCAGCGCGCTGTCCTGATAAGCGTATTCCTTCATATCCGGCGGTACAAATTTGTGGCGTTCAACCGTCTGCATAGCCTTTAGCACCAATGAGTTTCTGACTGGAGGTCGACCGTCTCCCGGACCGCCGATCTGTTCGCGTACCATGCGTTGGCGTTCGGCTGCAAAGTCGGCACTTTGATTAGATTCGATTGTATGCGCCACGATTGGTGTTTCCCCTAGATCTGTACTGTGATCCCATTGTGTATCATCGGTGCAACTCACCAGCCCACATATCGCGACAAGACAGCCGGTTGATCGATTCAGTCTCAACGTCAGTCCACCTAGCAACCATCCTACATAGAATATAAAGATCGCACTATTTGTTATGTTCGAATGCCATACCCTTTGTTGATCAGATATATGCATAATGCAAACAAAGCGACTATAAAACCAACAATGATTGCATACGAACCAATGAGACTGATATCACTAGTCCCAAGAAATCCGTAACGGAACGCGTTGACCATATATAGTATCGGATTTATCAAAGACATATTCTGCCAGAAATCAGGTAGTAAGCTAATAGTGTAAAACACTCCACCGAGATAAGTTAGCGGCGTGAGTATAAACGTTGGCACGATGGAAATATCATCAAAGCTTTTCGCGAACACGCCATTGACAAACCCTCCCAGCGAAAACAAAGTCGCAGTAAGCACAATGACGGTCACGACAACACCCAGGTGGTGAATATGAAGACGACTAAAGAAAAGAGAGACTAACGTCACCACCACTCCCACTGTTATACCCCGAGCCACGCCGCCCGTTACATACCCTAGAACAATTAAATAACCGGGCATTGGCGAGACCATCATTTCTTCTATATTGCGCTGAAATTTCGAGCCAAAAAAAGAGGACACCACATTGGCATAAGAGTTAGTGATGACTGACATAATGATCAGGCCCGGAACGATATAGTCCATGTATTTGTAACCCTTCATGTCACCGATCTGAGAACCGATTAGATTGCCAAAGATAATGAAATACAAAGACGTGGTGATCATTGGTGGAAGAATGGTTTGGGTCCAAATTCTGGTAAATCTAGTAATTTCTCGAATGACGATGGTACTGAAAGCGACACACTTCTCCTTAAGCTTCACTGCTGAGCCGTCCCGTCGCGGGATCCGTTGCCATCCACGAGACCCATAAACAGTTGCTCCAGTCGATTCGACTTGTTCCGCATACTCTGTACGTCAATGCCATTGGCGGATAAATCGGAAAACAGTCTATTAAATCCGTGCTGCTTATCGATCTCCACCTCTAGAGTGGTGTCATCGATTAAGTGGACATTGTGACCAATAACTGCGGGCAACGTGTCGACCGGTCTGGTCAAGTCCAATACAAAAGTCTCAGTGCTTAGTTGGCCCAGTAAGTGCTTCATAGTGGTGTTTTCGATCAGTTCGCCTCCGTCGATGATAGCGATCTGACGGCAGAGACTTTCTGCTTCCTCTAGATAGTGCGTGGTCAGTATGATCGTGGTTCCTTCGTTATTGATATCCTTCAAGAATTGCCACATAGATCTTCGGATTTCGATATCTACACCGGCGGTGGGCTCATCCAAGATCAGTAATCTGGGTTCGTGAATCAATGCACGAGCGATCAATAGTCGTCTCTTCATTCCTCCCGAAAGATTACGGGCGACGGTATCCCGTTTGTTCCATAGCCCCAATTGAGTCAAGTATTTCTGGGCACGATGCATCGCGACCGGACGCGCAATTCCGTAATATCCGGCTTGATTGAGCACAATACTACGTGCGGTCTCAAACATATTGAAGTTAAACTCCTGGGGAACCACCCCAAGGCACGCCTTTGCGCTACCGAAGTCGGTGTCGATGTCGTGGTCAAACACCGTGACCTTACCCGAAGTTTTGTTCACCAGGGAGCAAATAATCCCGATGGCTGTAGACTTACCAGCGCCGTTTGGACCAAGCAGAGCAAAGAACTCGCCTTGTTCTACATCAAGATCAATACCCTTTAGCGCAACAAAACCGTTGTCGTAGACTTTAGTAAGCTCGCGGATGGAAAGTGCTTTTTTCATGTTCGTTATTCAATCAAACCTAACGCGTATCATTGCCCAGCCGGGCAATACTCGTGCCAGGACAAACGCTGGGCATGGGCTCTGCTCAGGCACATAAAAATCCACTTAGTGCTTAAATTGCCGCGCACCTATTTCCAAACATACTCCATGCCGTTGGGCTGATATCCCCTATCCGCTCCCACAACGTGCAATATTCCAGCCTAGGTTAGCACAGGCAACGAGACACCGGGCATGCTACTGGTATCATAGCCAGGCAGTGATACTGCTAGAGATACAAATGGCGTCACAGTCTACCAATGGCTGAGACAAAACAACCTTAATCTGACTGTACGAGGCGAGAAATGGATCCCACCGTGCTAATGATCCTCACGATCGTCGTACTGATGGTGGTCATCTCTCGTTCGCTGGAGCGTGTCCGCAAGCGAGAAAATCCGATTGTCGGCAAGGCCGAGAGGATCGCCGACTTCAAAAAGGCCTCCGAGAAACTCGTTAGCACAATCAATATGTTTCAGCTGGACCTGGACCCCTCAAAGCTCGCTGCGGGACGCGAGCATTTTACACATTACTACTGCGCTTATCTTCACGAGATCGGCAAGGCTATTTCCAGGCACGATCAGGTCGAGTTCGATGTTGCCTTCAGGGCCCCAATTCTGCGCGAAGTCACTCGGCTATGTGCCACCGACGACAAAAATATCAAAACAGGCGACAGCCTGATTGATAAGATTCTTACCACACCGATCGGAGAACAAGGTTGCGAAGATGGCAAGATAGACGCGGCGCAAGCATTGGACTCAAACTACACGGGCCCATATTGGCAAAGATTGGAAAAGCACTTTGATCAGGACAGTCAGGAAGGCTAAGAGATAGTGCCGGGAATTGCCGCCAAATTATGATGACTGGTGGCATGTCGATCGATCTACAAGGCCATCGGGGGGCACGGGGGTTGGCTCCTGAAAACTCCCTACCTGCCTTTGAAATGGCTCTGAAGATCGGTGTCACCACACTGGAAATGGATGTGGCCATTACCCGAGACGGAGTGGTTGTTGTTAGCCACGACTTGAGCCTTAATCCGGATATCACGCGGGACAATCGCGGTCGCTGGATAGATGAACCCGGGCCTGCCCTCTATCAGCTTACTCTGGCCGAGGTACAGCGTTACGACATCGGGCGCATTAATCCAAAAAGTGAATACGCCGCCGAGTTCCCTAGCCAACTAGCCATCGATCAAACCTACATACCGACACTGGTCGAAGTGGCAGCGCTGACGAAAGAGTTAGGCAACGACACAGTCGGCTTCAATATCGAAACGAAGATTAAACCGTGCGAACCTGAGCTAACCCCGCCACCCGAGATCTTGGCCGACGCTTTGATCGAAGTACTGCATGCAGCGGAGATCGCCGATCGGACTACACTTCAGTCCTTCGACTGGCGCACATTACAACGCGCACAAGAAATTGCCCCCCACATCCCGACGGTCTACCTCTCAGCGCAACAGGATTGGTATGACAACATCAAAGCAGATAAGTCTGAAATATCACCTTGGACTGCAGGTTTCGATATCAAAAAATTCAACGGTTCGTTGGCGAGTCTGATCAATACGGTCGGCGGATCGATCTGGTCTCCGTATTACCGTGAGGTCACCCGGAAGAATGTTGACGAGGCGCACCAGAACAGCCTGGGAGTAGTAGTTTGGACAGTCAATGACCCCGGTGATGTCGAAAAAATGATTGACCTTGGAGTCGACGGTATTATCAGCGACTACCCTGATATGGGCCGTCAAGTATTAGAGCAAAACAGAATACACCTATCTTCGTACGCCCCTAGGCAGCATGCTTGGCACGGCACCTAACCCGCACATCCTCTTCGTCAAACAATTCCGCGAGCTGATGCATTACTGCCCCGCCGAGTTGATCCACATCGACAATGGTCAGCGCCCGACGATAATACCGTGTCACATCGTGACCGATACCGATGGCCAAAAGCTCCACCGGAGAGCGGGATTCGATCCACTCGATCACTTCCCGCAAGTGCTGCTCCAGATAGCTCCCGCTATTAACTGACAATGTGGAATCATCCACCGGCGCACCATCTGAGATCACCATGAGTATGCGGCGCTGTTCAGGTCTAGCAATTAGTCGTTGGTGAGCCCAAAGGATGGCTTCACCGTCAATGTTTTCCTTTAGAATACCTTCGCGCAGCATCAACCCGAGGTTTCTTCGGACTCGTCGCCATGGCGTATCAGCGGATTTGTAAATGATGTGCCGCAGATCGTTGAGCCGACCAGGACGTTCCGGTTTGTTCTGACTCAACCACTTCTCCCTGGATTTGCCGCCTTTCCAGGCACGGGTGGTAAACCCGAGGATTTCTACTTTTACTCCGCAGCGCTCCAAGGTGCGAGCGAGAATATCCGCAGTCAACGCCGCCACAGTAATCGGCCGTCCGCGCATGGATCCGGAATTATCGATCAGTAAAGTCACCACTGTGTCTCGAAAATCGGCTTCAATCTCTCTCTTAAAAGACAGTGGATGTTCCGGATTGACCACCACCCGAGCAATTCGTGCGGTGTTTAACATACCGTCTTCAAGATCAAATTCCCATGCGCGTTGCTGCTGCGCTAATAATTTGCGTTGCAACCGATTGGCCAGCCGGCCGATTACGCTCAACAGTTCAGTAAGCCTGAAATCGAGGTGCTCACGTAGTCGCGCCAACTCTTGTGCATCGCAGAGCTCCTCAGCGGAGACGACTTCATCGAACTCCGTGGTGTAGCATCGATAGGGATCGATGGTCGATCCACCTGCCCCGGGCACCGCATACTGCTGCTCCGACTCTTCACCCGCTTCGTCTGGTTGAGCCGAGACGCTATCTGCCCCCGACTCCTCGTCGCCGATTTCCATCTCACCCATTTGGTCGTCGTCGCTAGGACTCTGTTCCGAAGTCTCCATGGACTCGCCGGAGCTAAACTGTTCTTCACCTTCACCCTCTGTGTTCTCTTCCGCCTCGTCGAACTCATCGATAGAGCGATCGTAGGTCATGTCCAAAGCCGTCAACAATCGTCGCACTTCTTGCGCGTATGCGCCCTGGTCATCGAGCAGCGTGTGCAACCTATTCCGCGCTTTTTGAACTTCCGGTTCCAGTATCGGACGCCACCGGTCTACCATCTTGCTGGCGTTGCGAGGTGGCGCCTCCCCGAGCAACGCTTCGCGCACAAGTAACCGTAACGCATCCGGAAGCTGCTCCGGCGCTCGCTCGCCCACTTCATTGTAGGCCTTACGCTGACAATACTCTTCCATAGTGGCGGCCAGGTTCATACTGATACCAACACGGTTACGAACGCCCAAACACTCGACTCGCGTCTGCTCTAGCGCATCGAATACGACACGTGCATCAGCATCGGTGGGCGCGACCTTAGTATGTAAGGAATCATCGTGATAGCGCAGTCGAAGCGAGATGGAGTCTGCCTCACCGCGAAGCCGTGACACAGTGTCAAAGCTAAGATCATCGCTGGGTTCGGGCAAGCGCGCCTCAGTACCAATAAAAACGGCGGAGCCCTTGACAAAAGACACGGTCAAATCGTCACGCCCCGCCACCGCGCGCATGGCCCCCGCTGTCGCCAGGCGAAACTGATCCACCAGCTTATGTGCCTCTGACATGATACCGCTAGTCTCGATCTACCGTGACACCTGTCTCGACGAGTTCTGTGCCGAAGCAACGCTGGTAATACTCCGCCACCAAAGATCGCTCCAACTCGTCGCATTTGTTTAGATAGGTTAAGCGAAAGGCGAATGCCACATCGGAGAAGATTCTCGCGTTTTCAGCCCAAGTGATGACGGTGCGCGGAGACATCACGGTAGACACATCACCCGCGATGAACCCGGAGCGGGTGAGCTCAGCGAGCGCTATCATTGCGCTAATCGTGTCCCTCCCTTCCTTGGTATCGTACTCAGGCGTTTTGGACAAAACGATTTCTTGTTCCTTTTCGTGGGGCAGATAGTTCAGTGTGGCGACGATATTCCAGCGGTCCATCTGCCCCTGATTAATCTGCTGTGTTCCGTGATAGAGACCCGTCGTGTCACCTAGTCCTACCGTGTTTGTGGTGGCGAACAAGCGAAATGAGGGATGTGGCCGAATTACTCGGTTCTGGTCAAGCAGCGTAAGTTTACCGTCGGCCTCCAGTACCCGTTGGATCACAAACATAACGTCAGGTCTGCCGGCATCGTATTCATCGAAGATCAATGCACACGGATTTTGCACTGCCGAGGGCAGCATACCCTCGCGAAATTCGGTGACTTGCTTGCCGTCGCGTAACACAATGGCATCCTTGCCCACCAAGTCGATACGACTGATATGACTATCCAAATTCACGCGTATACATGGCCAGTTCAAACGAGCAGCCACCTGCTCTAAATGGGTGGACTTGCCAGTTCCATGGTAACCCTGGATCATCACTCGGCGGTTGTGCGCAAACCCGGCCAGAATGGCTAGCGTTGTATCGTGGTCAAAACAGTAAGCGTCGTCGACCTCCGGAACGTACTCGCTGCTCTGGCTGAACGCTGGGACTTCCATATCGGTGTCCAAACCAAAACTCTGTCGAACCGCGATGTGAATATCCGGCAGATCTAACGGATGCCGTAGATCCACCCCATTGCTGTTTGTTGTGGTCATATTGCCTTTCCAAGAGCTCGTCCACCCGAAGATGGTAAGGGCAAGCTCATCTGTTAATTTAAACCATCGCTTACCACTGAAGTGTAGCTCGATACTGATTCAAGCACCCAGCCACCTTTTCTAGCGTCTACATCCTGGATTAGGATTGGATAGCCGATACTGGACACATTAACCTCAATGGCAACCCCATCACACTACACAAAAAACGCCCCACAGACAAAAAGCACTCTGGAAAGCAAGAAATAATGCGTCCTCACTCCGCCAAAATGCGCAACAAAACAGAGTTTACACTTGCTAAAAGGTCTTTGAGCACATTTTTGTCAGCGTTGGCGAGTGCGAGCGAATGTGGTAGAGGGGCCACAAGGATTACCGGGTGGCTGACCCAGCGATAATATTGACCGACCGGGCCTATCGTAGCACCAACGCTAAGGTTGCCCATGGCTTGGTCAGAGGAGGTAACCGCTTTCAAGTGGTGGCAGTCGTTGACGCTGACTCAGCGGGGCAGGATGCCGGAGTCTTGTTAGACGGCAAACATCGCGGCATCCCCATTGTGACCTCCCTTTCCCAGGTCTTGCATAGTTACGCTACGCTTCCACGGTACTGTGTCGTAGGTGTGGCCACTCACGGTGGGCACTTCACCGCGAGCCTAAGGACTGAGCTGGTGGAAGCTGCGAACGCTGGCCTATCTATTGTCAACGGCCTGCATGACCTTGCTAGCGCCGATACCCAAATCGCTGACGCGGCCGCTCGTCACGGCGCGTCTATCATCGACTTACGCAAACTCAAACCAAGACGGGAATTGCATTTCTGGAGCGGCGCGATTGCTAAAGTGCGCACACCCAGGCTCGCGGTGATGGGCATGGACTGCGCCATCGGCAAACGAACTACAGCGAGACTATTGATAGACGCCCTGACTACAAGCGGGCTCAAGGCCGAGATGATCTACACTGGTCAGACCGGCTGGATGCAAGGTGGTCGCTACGGCTTCGTACTCGATTCAGTGATCAATGACTATGTGAGTGGCGAGTTGGAACACGCGGTTGTGACCTGCGAACGAGAAGTAGCACCGGACTTAATGATCATCGAAGGTCAATCGTCGTTGCGTAATCCAAGCGGGCCCTGCGGGGCCGAATTCTTGGTATCTGCGCAGGCACGGGGTGTTATCATGCAACACGCACCGGCACGCGAATTCTACGAAGGATATGAACACCTGGAATTTCGCATTCCACCCATCGAGGACGAGCTCACGTTGCTCCACTATTATGGAGCACGCGCACTTGCCGTAACGCTAAATGAGCACGGCATGAATGCGGATGCGTTGGCCCGCTATCAGCAAAAACTTACCTGTCGTCTCGAAATACCAGTAATGCGTCCCTTGGTCGAGGGGATGGGCGAATTGGTTCCCGTGGTACAACAGTTTATTGCAAACGAGACAACATGAAGATCACAACAATTCAATCTCGTGCCGAACAGTTTGAGTTAGTACATCCTTACACCATTGCCTTTCGTAGAGTCGATGCTGTTGAAAATTTCATCGTCGCCGTGCATACCGACACCGACCTGGTCGGTTTAGGTGCTGCCGCGCCAGAGCCATATGTTACCGGAGAAACTGCAGAAGCTTGTGGTGATGCGCTCTCGCCAGAGGCGTTGGACTGGCTGATAGGATGCGATCTACGACTATGCGAGACCCATTGCCGCGAAGCCGAACGGCGCATGCCCGACGCGCCTGCAGCCCGGGCGGCAATAGACATGGCGTTGCATGACTTGCTCGCCCAGCATCTCAACATCCCACTGGTGGAAATGCTTGGACGTGTTCATGACAGGCTGCCCACCTCCGTTACCATTGGGATCAATTCGGTGGAGGAGACGGTTGCCGACGCCGCAGAGCACGTCGGCCAGGGATTCCGCATACTCAAGA